>NZ_VRZC01000085.1 GCF_016743215.1 Geminocystis sp. GBBB08 | reverse complement strand
AATTAAATTTGATAAATAATTATCGAAAATCAATTTTAATAATGTTTAAGTCTATTCTCTCCTAGTCGAATCGTCCCCTAGTCCTAAGCGTCTGACCTTTACCGATAATTTTATATCGAACTCAGGTTAATTAGAATTTTTTTTCTGTTTTTTGAGTCATTCCCATTAACTTTAATGAGAAATAATTCCAGACCATTGTACCTTTTTCTCTTTTGTGCGACGATAAGAAAAGAAATATTCAGGAGTTTGATAAGTGCAATAAGGGGAGATGGCAATATGCTCAGAAGAAATACCTTGTTGTTGAATTTGTAAATTAATTACTTGAGTGACATTTAACCTGACTTTATTTGTTTCTTTCTCAGGAAGAATGACTTGGTTTGGCAATCGATAACCTTCCGTTAAAATATCCTCAATATCTAAATTTTCAGCCTTAGGAATGACAGTCTTTAAAACTTTGACGGCTACATCAGCATCTACTTGGTAAACCTTACCATCAATAGCAGGACCTAAAGCACATAACAAATTTTCTAGCTTACAACCTTGAGATTTTAAAAAGGCGATCGCCTTAGGGACAATTTGAGTAGAAGTACCACGCCAACCAGAATGAATAGCTGTAACATTACCATTTTGAGCATCAGCAATGAGTACGGGTGTACAATCAGCACTAGCACACCAAACAGATTGTAAAGATTTTTGGGTAATAATACCATCAGCTTCCATTAAATTAGAATCCTTAAGCCGATGATGATCAATCGTATCCGTTGAAAGGATTATATTACTATGAATTTGTTTTACTCGATAACTAGAAGCACAAGGGTGAAGATATTTAACTAAAATTTCTGGCGTTTGTGAGTAAAAATGACTTGAAAAAAAACCATGTTGCCAATGTGCCAATAATTTACAGGTAAGATAACTTCCTTTTTCTGTGTTCTGCCACTGCCATTGAGATAAGTCCACATTACTAACCATAACCATCACTCAGCAAAAAAAATAAACAAGCAATCATTAGTCTTGATTTTAGCTTAAATATCGAACTCAGGTTACATTGTAATTTTTGATGATCAAGTTTTACAAAACAGAAAAAACTATACTTAATTCACCAACACGATTAAAATATATCTGATCTTGCTACTTTTGCTGCCTCAAAAACTTCTTGATCACTTTTTTTCAGCCAATCACTATCACCAATTTGACTATAAAATTCTTGATCATAAGGACGAGTACGAATAACTACAGGCATTGGTACAGCATGACCTAAAACTAAGGCTTGTTGTTTAGAGTCAAGTTTGGCTAATACTGATCTTAAACCAGTAGCCCCGGAAACACCTGTAAAAATAGCATCAATATCTTTGTCATCATTGAGTAAACAAGTAATTCTTGTACCAACTTGCGACATTACTTCATTGTCAATACCTGAAGGACGTTGATCTACAATAAGCAAGGTTACAAAATATTTACGCATCTCTCGTGCAATAGTGCCGAAAATAGTTTGATTGACAATTTTAGAATCGAGAAAACGATGAGCTTCCTCTATAGTAATCACTAATTGACGAGGGCGATCGATTACTTGTTTCGTTTGTAAAAATTTCTCAGCTTTTTTGACATAGGCAGTATGAATACGACGAGTAATCATGTTGGTAACAAGCATATAAGAAAGCATATTACCTTGTGAGCCAAATTCAATTACAACGTGTTTACCACCATCTAATAAATCAAGAATTTCTTTGATATAATTATGGGCACAAGCTGTTTTCATATACTTGAGACTTTCAAGACGTTTTAACTTGCGTTGTAGTGCCATAATTGAGCCTTGATGCCCTTGTCTTTCGTTACAAAACATCGAAATTTCCTCATTTGTCATTTCTAAGAGGTTATCAATCCAATCTTTACCGTATTCTGAAGCTAAAACATTAGCATTATCTAAACTAGCTTCTGATAGATTCAATTCTCTAGCAATTAAGCGTAAATCCTCAATCTCAATTTGATCATAACTCAAATATAGCTCATGAGCACTTCTCACCCCTCGGCGATTAGTGGATTCAGCATCTAGGGTATAAATTTCGACTCGATTATAAAAAAGTTGTTTTAAGCCTTTTACAGTACTTGTGTAAGTTCCTTCACTGACAGCTTCCCAACCATATTCTGAGTGCATATCAAACATCAGATTAACGGCCGCTTCTTTGCGAATAATACCTGAAATTAATAACCGTGTTAAGAATGATTTTCCTGTACCAGACTTGCCAAAAATACCGTTACTACGTTCAACAAAACGCCCTAAATCCATACAGACAGGAACATCCATATCTAAAGGTTGACCGATAGAGAAATTACATTTATATGGATCATTTTCCCAGCCAAAAACCGAACGAAAATCTTGCTCTGTGGACTCATAAACTTGGCTAAAATGGCTAGGAATAGTTTTAACAGGTAAAAGTTGTAATTCTATGTCAAATCCTTTTAATTGGGGAATATTATCAAAATTATTAACAGATTCTTGTTGATTTGTCGTCAACATTAACATTGGTGCGATTTCAATAGTGCCATAAGTATCACTTCCTGCTAATATATCTAACCAAAAACTGTCATTATGATCTGGAGGATGAGTAAAAATACGAGGATTAGAAGTGCCTAAAGAGACATCGGTTAAAAGACAAAAAAACTTCGATCTAGTACCTTTTACTACCAAAAATTTACCAACTCTCATATCTTCTACTGATATATCAGGATGTAATCGCACTTCTAGTCCACTACTTAATGAACCTTGAATAACGGATCCTAATGGTTGTATTTTATTAGAGTTCATGGGTTAAATTTAATATGGGGAATAGTTTAAACCTTTATTTGTCAAAACTTAAATCAATATTAACAATTTATAATAAAAAGAAATATCTGAAGAAGAATATATAGCAATCCTATTTGATTTGTGGCATTTCCGTCAGGGAAAAATTTAGAATTTAGAATTTAGAATAGACTTCTGCACCAAGTTGCGGCAATGGGCAATGGGCACTCTTCCAATGGTTATTAAAATTGATTATTCCTCACCTTAAATAGATTTTAATTTTTATTTTGCAAGAGGTCTAATATCGTCAAAAATCGTATCAGTTAAATCTGCCTCATTAAAATTAGCGTTAGTAATAATAGCATTAGAAAAATCTGCACCTCGAAGATTTGCCTTAGAAAAATTTACCCCCGTGAGATTCGCACCCATTAATTTACAATAAGATAAATTACCTTGACTAAAATTACTATCTGTTAAATCAGCATTAATTAATTTTCCTTTTTGTAAACTAACTCCTTGAAAATTTACTCCCTGCAAATTAGCACCAATAAAGTTAATTTTATTCAAAGAAAGATTCTCTAAATTTTCTCCCGATAAGTCAATATTTTGAAAATTCCTACATCCTAAGGCAAAATTATCAATTAACTTTTCTCTTTTACTGAGTTTTATTATCTTTAATGGTTGTTGACGCAAAGTAAAAGTAAAACTATCATCACAAGTCAAAACTTTTTTCAACTCATCATACATGACATATTTACCAACACCGCTAATATTCACCCAAGCCTTACTACGAGTTAACGCCACAAATAATTGATTCCTTAAACTAATATTACTCTCTTCTTTAGCAACTTGATCTAATCCTATAATATAAACCATTTGTGCTTCATTTCCTTTGGCTTGATGAATTCCTGTTACCGTTATCATCCCTTCTTCCCAAAATTTATTGGGATTATGATGATGAGGAATAAATACTTCTATGGCTTTTTTTTGTAAAATTTCTTGACACTGACTCTGTAATTCTTTCACAAAATAACTATTGCCTAAAATGATAACTAAAATTTGTTTTGTCGGTTGTAAACCATCATATCTAAGATTAGTTAATATAGCTTTTGCTAAATAATTTAACTCCTGTTGTCGAGAATAAAATGTTTGAAACTTAATCACTTCTTCTTGATAAAATTTTGTTAATGGGTGTAAAAACTTAGAGTTAATTTTTTCAATAGTAATTGTTTCGCCTTCAGCTATTTTTCCGATAATTTTATAACCAATTTCTTGCCAACTTTTCTCGTCATTAATTATTCTTAAAATACCTAAATATCTGAACCAACCCATACTCATGGCAAAAGCCGTATTTAAAATTTTATTAGGTGTGCGATAACTATTAGCAAAAATACTTGTCAATAATTTTTGAGAAGAATTTTCTCCAAATAAGTCAAAAGCACTCAAACTTAACTGATGGTTTAAGCATTGCATTTCATCATAGGCATAAATTAACTTCTTTTGAGTATTATCTAAAGTATTACTACTTTTTAAACTTTGATAAACTAACCAAAAAAAAGGTTGTTTGCCTTCATATATCCATTTTTGAGAAATAAAATCTTGTGCTTCATCTATTAAAATTACATCAAATAAAGCAGGAATTTTTTTATTTTTTAATAAATAGTAACAAGCCTCTGCTAATGCCTCATTGGGTGACTGATTATTAGTATCATTTACCCCTAACTTTATCTCCTTCACTTTCTGACAAATTAAACTATATAAACCTAATTGGTTTTTCCCTCCCCAACCGTGTAAAATTAACAGATTTTTATTATAGTTACTGTAAGTAATTTTTCCTTGACTAAAATATCTTAACCACTTATCAATTAATGATATTATTTGCTCATATAAACTACGGGTAAAAAAGACGATCACAATTTTCCAATGAGGATACTTTAAATGTAAATAAGCAGCTTTTTGACATAGAATAAGAGTTTTTCCAGCACCAGCAATGCCTCTAATTTCTTGAATATAATTACTAATTTCTTTGACAATTTTTTCTTGTGTTAAATCTAAGTTATTGGAATAACTAGCTAAATCTTGTAATATTTTACCTTTAGTTTTTTCTTTAGTTAAAACTCGATATTTAGGTGTTTCTAACACCTGTTTTCCCGCAATTATAGATAACAATAAATTCCATTGTTTTTCATCTAACTTATTTCCTGATATAACGGGAGATAAATTAACTAACTTATTCAAAAATAAACTTAAATCTTCTAAATCATCTTGAAAAATAATCGGCGGATTACTCGGTAACTTATTAAAACCTTTTTTCTGCCATTCTTCCTCTTTTATATAAGGTAAAGCAATAACAACTTTTGCCGTTACTTTTTGAGATAAATTAGGCTCATTTTTTAGATAATCTAACAAATTAAATAGCTGATTTTCTGCTTGTTGATAAGGATTACCGCCATTAATATAAAAATTTTGATATTGCCAAAAATGTCCATTTATGCTTAAAATTTGCTCTATTTTTACAGACTTTACTTCAATAATAATTAAACCTAATTGTTGATCAATAATTAAAATATCAACTTCTTTTCTTCTACCCTTCTCAGAAAAAATAGGATAACGCCAATAAGCTAAACAAACTCTATCTTTAAATACTATTTTAATTATTTCCCAAACAAAATATTCTCCTTTTTCTCCCTTATTATCAAATAATTCCGTAACAATAAATTTATCTTCATTACTATGATTATTCATCACAAATTACTAAACCTCATTTAATCTTACTTCTCACTTATTACTTATTACTTATTACTTATTACTTAAGATTCTGATCGCCTTATTGATATAATCAGCTAAAGTAACCCCATCGACACCCATTTGTGTATATTCTTGTGTCGCTAAAATTCCACCTTGTTGATGTAACCATGCCGCCGTAGCCACTATATCTTCAATAGGATGATTAGTTAAATCTTTTTGTGCCACTAAACCACCAATAAATCCGCTTAACACATCTCCACTTCCGCCTCGGGCTAATGCCGCAGTGCCTTCATTTATAATCCAAGTTTTTTCGCCTTGATAACTAATCATGGTTTTTGCCCCTTTCAATAAAATTGTGCTATTAATTCTTTTAGCGGCTTGTTGTAGTGTGCTAAAACGATCTATATTTAAGTCTAAATCGGGGAATAAACGTTTAAATTCTCCTTCATGGGGAGTTAAAATTGTCGAAAATTTACGCTTAGATAAAATCTCCAAATAATTATTTTTTAATAGATAACTTAAACCATCCGCATCAATAATTAATGGTTTTTCTGTATTTAAAAGTTTCTCGAAAAATTTTTCATTGAAAAATAAATTTTTTTGGGAAATACCCATACCAAAAACAATGGTATCATACTTATTTAAAAATAGCAGATCATCAAAGGTGATGCCAACGGCACGCTGCGCGCACGCCTGAGAATTTGTTTCAGGTAAACCAATAACTAAAGCAAAGGGAAAATGATTTAGAAGAAGAAATTTGAAAGATTCAGGCACTGCTAAAGTTAACATTCC
The DNA here is from genome assembly GCF_016743215.1 of Geminocystis sp. GBBB08. Classification (GTDB taxonomy): domain Bacteria; phylum Cyanobacteriota; class Cyanobacteriia; order Cyanobacteriales; family Cyanobacteriaceae; genus Geminocystis. Next base: position 9,371 of record NZ_VRZC01000085.1, on the reverse strand, counting down.
GACACCGCTACTTTTTGCCCCATATCCTGCTAATAAAGCCGCCCCTGGGTATTCTTTAGAGCCACAAATTAAGAGTAAATTACCTTGTTTATATTTATGAGTATTAATAGCACGAGGCAAAGGTAAAATTGTTTTAGCTTTTACAGCCGTCATCATTTTTATAGTAGGAGATTTATTAATTATTTGACTAACTAAATTATTAGGAATACCAATGTCAATTATGTCTAGTTTTCCCGTATATTCCCATGCAGAAGATTGAAATAAACCTAATTTCCATAAACCTAAACATAAAGTGTGACTGGCTTTGATTGCTACTCCTAAAACAGCTCCGGTATCGGTATGTATCCCTGAAGGCACATCAATACTAATTATAAGTTTTTGCCAACTATTAATTATTAAAATATCATCGGCTAAAGAATTATTTATATCCCGATTTAAACCAAAGCCAAAAAGGCAATCAATAATTAAATCAGAATCTTTTAAATCATTAATATTAGTAACAAAATTAAGATTTAAAAATTGAGCATATTGTAAATGTTGAGCGGTTAAAGTTTTAGATTTTTCTGCTAAAGGAGTATATAATTTAACTTGATAATTTTTGAAAAATAATTCCCTTGCAATAACTAAACCATCACCACCATTATGACCATTACCAATAATAAATCCAATTAGTTTATAATTATTTAAAGGATAATCTTGACTAATTTTCTGAGCACATAATAATGTTGCTTTTTCCATTAAACTAGCTCCAGGCATTCCTTCAGTAAAAATTTTTTGCTCTATTTCGTGCATTTGATGAGCAGTAACTATCTTTTCTTTTATATAATTAATATTCATGAATTTATCTAGTTTTTTGATTAAATTTTTGGTAAATTGTTTAACTAGCACAGGTAAGTCTAACAAATTTTGTGGTAGTTTCTCTCATTAAACAAGACTAAAAATCGAAAACTTAATCCCTAAAACCTTAAAACTTTCTGCCTAATCTCAAGTATCTAAATCATTTTTTGAGAGGTAAATAATGTTAAACATATTCAAAAATTTTTTTACTATAATTGTAATGACAATAAGCCTACTATTACCCGTCAAAACCTATAGTCAGGAAACACCGTCACTGGCAATACAAGCTAATCGTTGTCGTTATTATTATATTCGTTCTCGTTCGGGGGATCATCTCACCAGAAACTTATTATTTTTTCAAGAAGGTGACATGATTGATCTTACCGGATTAAATAAATGTATTGAGATAATTGACAATTATATCAAAGAAACTCATGTTACCCCCGAAGAAAGACAAGTATATGAAAATGTGAGAAATAATCTGTTTTCTTGGCGTAATCAAATAAATAATAAATAAAAATCAGTTTTCATCAAGGTTTTAGGCTTTTAATAAATTAATCTTAAAAAAAGTTTTTCTCATTGCATTTTTGAAAAAAGTGCGTTATGATGGTTAATGTTGTGAAAAAAAACACAAACGGGTCGCTAGCTCAGCGGTAGAGCACTCGGCTTTTAACTGATTGGTCCTGAGTTCGAATCTCAGGCGACCCATTTTTTTATCTTGCAATGCTAATGTCGATTATGTGACTTGAATCATAACTTTGCCCTGATTCCATATTTATGCTTCCACAAAAACGTGGCAAGATTATGGTTAAATATTTTATCTGATTCCAATTTTTGCCCTAGCTCTTTTGAACGCCTCTCGAACCTCTTTGTCTCGAAAATTGCCCGATTTAGACAGAATCTGAGAAACCTTTAATTCGTTAGGATAAATTCCCTGAGAATGTAATTCGATGACTGTTTCTTCAACTTTTCGGCAGTATTCCTGTATATTTAGGATTCGATTATTTTTCTTGTATTTCAAATATTTTGCTGAAATCTGCTGAGATATTTCTGGAAAACGTCTTGTCAAAGTTCTACGATGGTATCCTAACTGTTTGGCGACTTCTGACATTGAAGGTGGAATAGATGTTGAATCTAATAAAATGGCTTTCAATTTTAGTACAAAAGGGTAAACCTGAGCAAAAAACCGTTATCTTCTGTGTTAGTTAGTGATAAACACGCTGATGAGGTGGCGATTACTATGAATAATATTTATGTTGATTGGTGTCCTCAAAATAACCGTCAACTGTTTTCAGATTATGCTTTTAAATGTACGGCAAAAAGTTCGGGTAATGATTATTTACCTGATTTAAAGGAGTCTTCGAGAAGTCATTTTATCGCTACTACGGTGGATTTGTTGACTACTGGGGTGCATGTGCCTGCTTTGCAAAATATTGTGTTTTTCCGTTATATGCGATCGCCCCTCACTTTTTATCAGATGATTGGTAGGGGTACAAGGTTACATCCTCCTTCTGGTAAGTTGATATTTCGGGTTTATGACTATACCAACGCTACTCGTTTATTTGGGGAGGAGTTTTTGACAAAGTTATCATCATTTGATCCCACCTAACTCCCCTTAATAAAGGGAGAATAAGTCGATTTGTAGGGTGCGCATCGTCCACCATTAGAAAAGAAGTTTTATTACCAACATAAGTCAAAACATTTTTGCGATAAAATATAGTTGAATAATCAAGATTCAATGCAGTTGAAAAGTAATGACTATTATTAAATCTCCTCAACCTGAAAAAATGCCCCTATCCGATAATATTCGTGAACATGAACAATGTTTATGGCATAATCAAGAGGCTTTAAACTCCCTGTTGAGAGGAATTGAACAGGCAAAACAGGGAAAAGTTAAATATTTAGGTGATTTTTCTCAATATGCTGATCTTGAGATTGAGGATGATGATTAATAATAGATTATGTTTGATTTGAATTTCTCTGATGAAGCAGAAGAAACGCTTAATTTTTTGCAACAAAATGAATCTAAAAAATATAAAAAAGTTCTAAAAACATTGGGGTTGTTGTCAATTAACCCCCGTCATCCAAGTCTTAATACCCATAAATATTATGGTTTATCTGGGGCGAATAATGAGGAGATATTTGAAGCCTATGTAGAAAATAAAACACCTAGTGCTTATCGAGTTTTTTGGTTTTATGGTCCACAAGAAAAGTATATTACTATTTTGGCTATTACTCCTCATCCATCATCATTTTTAAGATAAAATCAGTTGTTTTCAAAGTAGTAAGTTAACAACATAAGAGCAAAAATTTATGACCAGTTTAATGTTTAAAAAAGTCATTGAAGAAATAAATAAATTAGATTTTGATGAGCAGTTAGATTTAATTTTATACCTCAAGAATAAAACCGAAAAAATTAATAAAAATACTATTATTGATAATAATTTTATTAGTCAAAATAATGATATATTAGGTGGTGAACTTTGTATTAAAGGTACTAGAATATCTGTAGAATTAATATTAGAAAATTTGGCTTCTGGACAAACTAAAGAACAATTAATTGCTTCTTATCCTAGTCTTTCTTTAGATGCTGTTGAAGGTGCGATCGCATTTGCTCAATCTTTAGATAATGATCATTATTTAAAAAAATTATTTGACGAATATTGTGAAATTTCTAGCTGATGAAAATATCAAAAAAGAAGCGATTGATAAATTAAGAGAATACGGTTATGAGGTGGAGGCTATTTTTGAAAACTATAGAGGTGTCACCAATGGAGAAGTTTTAAAATTAGCTAATGAATTAAAAGCGATTTTGATCACTGAAGATAAACGTTTTATCAGTGATTTAATTTTAGGAAAAAAGTCTGCTAAATATGGGGTTAATTTTGTGCGATTATCCCCTAAACAAATTACATTATCAGAATATGCTCAGAAAATTCTTGATGTTGTTATTGAATATAAATCACAGTTAAAAACATCCCTCATTATAGTAAAAAATAATGGGATTCGTTGTCAACGTTTAGATTAAATGTAAGGAGAAAATGACTAAAAATAAGCACAATTTACCTGATGGTTGGCAATGGGTTAAATTAGCTGATATTTGTGAGATTAAGTACTCGTGCAAATGCAAAATAGATTGTAAATTTTTAAATTAATTAAAATAACATACAATCCTTGTTGCCTATTGCTTATTATCTTCTGTCTTTCATAAAGTAAACATACAATTAATTTTGCCTACTTACTTATTATGGGGCGATCGCACTTACACAGTGAGGAGGCTAAATTTTGGAAACAAGTTAAATTAGGTGATGTTTGTAGAATACAAGGAGGTATGCAACCTCCCAAATCAGTTTTTAAATATGAACCGTTGGTCGGTGAAACTGTCTATGATCCAGCCAGTGGTACAGGAGGGTTTCTTGCTTCTGGTTTATCCACAGGAATAGTAGCGATACAGTAGAAGATTTACAACAACGGTTGAGTAATTTCTAATTCTTTTATTTTTATTAAAAAAAAAATATGGCAATGATAGCTTCAAAGATAGCTACTTTTTTTGAGTGTGCGTCTTCCCTTTTAGTTTTTTGCCTTTACATTACTTTATGTATATTTGTTACTTTGAGAACAAAAATTATAGAATTTACTATAGACATTTATCAATCTTATTCTCTCTCGACTATGATAAATTTTAGGAGTTATTTATGAGTACTAATGAAACGGCTTCCGATGGCATAGTTACTATGGGATTGGATGATAATCTCCCTCTACTCCTAAAGGAAAACTTAGAAAATAGCTTCAGTGAATTTGATTTTAAAAATTATATTCTTAAATTGAGTCAGGATGATCAGGAAAAATTAGAGAAAATTAAGGGTTGGGAAATTCCACACTACAAACTTGATAACAAAACTACTCCCCTAAGTATTTTCATTGTACAAGATGCATTATTCAACAACAATAATTTTTGCTCTCAACAAGATAACAATATTTACCTCGCTAAAAGTTTTTTTGAAAATTCTAGTATAGATGAGATTAAAGCAATATTAGCTAATAATATCTATGATTCACCTGTTTTTTCCTCAATTGCAGAAAACACCTCATCAATAAGTGATAGTTTAGAATCAATTATATCAAATGTAAACCCTCATACTTTAATTTGTCAATGTGGTTCTTGTTCCCTTCCCTATGGGCAAAGTTCCAACCAAAATCAAGCCACAACCATAATCCTTAACGCCCCCACTTCTTTAGCAAACACCTTTAAACTTCATAGTAATCCCAATGCTAACCATACTATCTATCTTGACTTTAACGGTCATTTTATGAGTAGTAGTATATGGGAAAATGGAGGTTCTTTAAGACTCGGTGGCTATAATACAGACGGTAATCCAAACTCTTTTAGTAATACTGAGTTAGAGGAAATTCAGTTAATGTGGCAAAGAGCGGCGGAAGATTTTGCTCCTTTTAATATCAACGTCACGACAGAAGAACCCACAGACTTAGGTGAATTAATTAATAGCGGTGGTGGAGACACTCGTTGGGGTATTCGAGTTGTAATGACAGATAATCTCAATCTAGACACTGGCAGAGACATTACTAATGCAGGAGGTGGGGGAACAGCCTATCTTGAGAGTTTTAACTGGGATTATGATGGAGTTGCTTTAACGTTTAATCAGGGAGCTTATGCCGGGGGAGAAACCATTAGTCACGAAGTAGGTCATACTCTAGGATTAAATCATGATGGTCAACTTGCTGGTGGGGAATATTATGGAGGTCATGGTAGTGGGGAAACAAGCTGGGCTCCTATTATGGGTGCCGGTTTTATTGGTGCTTATGGCAACGTAACTCAATGGACAAAAGCCAGTGAATATTATAATGGCAATCAAGCAGAAGATGATCTGGCAATAATTACAACTAATAATGGATTTGGCTATCGCACAGATGATCATGGTAATACTAACGGCACTGCTACAGTTTTAGATCTCAATAATTTGAATAGTTTTGGTATTATAGAGAGAAATACGGATATAGATATTTTTTCCTTTAATACGATTGGCAATAGCACTTTTGACTTTAACATTAACCCCATTTCAAGGGCTTTTATTTCTGACGGTGCTGGAGGTTTTACCACCGAATATTTAGAGTCTTACGGACCTAATTTAGACATCTGGGCAGGAATTTATGATAGTGGGGGAAATTTAATTGCTCAATCTAATCCAGCAAATACATTATCAGCAAATTTTTCCAATCTATTTTTGAGTGCCGGACAGTATTATCTATATATTGATGGTGTCGGCACGGGAAATCCCCTTTCTAGCGATCCCACAGGATACACTGACTATGGTAGTTTGGGACAATATTATGTTTCAGGAACTTTTAATCCGAATTATATTGCCTTATCCATTACCCCTCTTAGTATTATTCAATTTGAAGGAAATAGCGGTACAACATCTTTTACTTTTACTGTCACTCGCAGTGGACTCACAACTAATACTGATAGTGTCAATTGGGCATTAACCGGTTCGGGTGCTAACCCTCCTAATGGTGGTGATTTTGTGGGAGGAATATTACCATCAGGTACTGTCAGTTTTGCTTCGGGAGAAACATCGAAACTAATCACCATCAATGTTCAAGGGGATACCGCGATCGAACCGAACGAAACTTTTACTGTCACCCTTTCTAATCCCACCAATGGAGCAACATTTATTTTCTCCACAGCAACTGGCACAATTCAAAATGATGATGGAATCGTTACCTTTAGCAATACAGCCCCCATCTTGATTGATGATGTTAATGTGGGCGGTTCAACTCCCTATCCTTCTGATATTAATGTGTCGGGATTAGGTGGTAATATAAATAAAATTACTGTGACTCTCAAGAATCTAAGTCATTCATGGACAGGAAACATTGATATTCTCTTAGTAGGCCCCACAGGGGCAAAAACTATCTTAATGTCTGACATTGGGGAAAATATAGCTACCAATGGAGTAACATTAACTTTTGATGCCACCGCCGCCAATTTCCTTAACAACTCCAATATAACCACCAGCGGTACTTATAAACCTAACAATCTAGTAGGCACATCAGGGGTAGAACCAGACTTTTTCCCGAATCCAGCCCCCGCCGGTTCTTATAATACGGACTTATCTGTTTTCAATAATACTAATCCCAATGGAACATGGAGCTTATATGTAGTAGATGATGATGAATTGGAAAAGGTAGGCACGATTGCCGGCGGTTGGGTGTTTAAAATTCAAACAGATATACCCGCTACCCCAAGAATTAATTTGATTGGCAATCAAACCCTTGTGGAAGGCATGACTAATCCCCAAAATATAACTTACACTGTAACTCTTTCTCAAGCAAGTACTCAAACGGTGACAGTACAATACGCAACCATTGACGGAACAGCCTTAGCCGGTGAAGATTATACTAGCACCAGTGGAACTTTGACTTTCTCCCCTGGGCAAACCAGTAAAATAATTACTATTCCCATTCTCAATGATTTCATTAATGAACCAAACGAAACCTTTACATTAATATTAAGTAATCCCAACAATGGAACTTTAGATAATACAATAGCCATTACCACAATTATCGATACTCTTTCCTCTTCTGTCACTACTACTTTACCCGCTAATGTAGAAAATCTAACTTTAACAGGAACTGCAAACATCAACGGTACTGGCAATGCAGGGGATAACGTTCTCGTAGGTAATAGTGGAAATAATATTCTCGATGGTGGTGCAGGAAATGACAGGATGAGGGGAAGTAGTGGTAATGATATTTACTATGTGGACAGTATTGGGGATATATTAGAAGAAACAGCAAGTCAGGGAATTTTTGACCAAGTTTTTGCCAGTATTAGCTACACTTTAACGGAGAATGTAGAAGGTCTCACCTTGATTGGTACGGGAAATATTAACGGTACAGGCAATAATTCATTTAACATTCTCACTGGTAATAGTGGCAATAACATTCTCATGGATAATGGGGGAACTGATAGCCTCGATGGCGGTGCCGGAAATGACACCATGATAGGGGGTAATGACAATGATACTTATTATGTGGACAGTCTAGGGGATGTAGTGGTAGAAGAAGTAAATCAGGGAATTGATCGAGTTCTTGCCAGTATTACCTATACTTTGGGTAATAACCTAGAGAATCTGATTTTAAGTGGTACGGGAAACGTTAACGGTACAGGAAATAGCTTAGATAACAATATCACTGGTAATAGTGGCAATAATATTCTCAATGGTAGTGGCGGTAATGATACCCTTGACGGTGGTGAAGGAAATGACACTATGGTAGGAAGTAATGGTAATGATACTTACTATGTGAATAGTGTAGGAGATGTAGTGGTAGAAAACTTAAATGAAGGAACAGATTTAGTCCGTGTAACTGCTAGTATCAGTTATACTTTAACCGCCAACGTGGAGAATCTTATTTTCAATGCAGGAGGAACTTTTAACGGTACAGGAAATGGCTTAAATAACAATATTACACGTATTACCGGACCTGGAAGTCTTAGTGGTCTTGATGGTAATGATACTCTCAATGGCGGTTTCGGAAACGATACCTTATTGGGGGGTAATGGTGATGACATTCTCAATGGTGGAGAAGAGAATGACAGTATGGTGGGAGGTAATGGTAATGACACTTACTATGTGAATAATGGCGGGGATGTGGTAGTAGAAAACCTCAATGAAGGGACAGATCTAGTAATTGCTAGTATCAGTTACACTTTAGGTGGAAACGTGGAAAATCTGACTTTAAGTGGTACAGGAAGTATTAACGGTACAGGTAACAACCTAAATAACATTATCACCGGTAATAATGGAAATAATATTCTCGATGGTGGTGACGGGAATGATACCCTCAAAGGTGGTACAGGAAATGATACCCTCATTGGTGGTATTGGTAATGATACTTACTATGTGGATAGCGTAGGAGATGTAGTGACAGAAAACTTTAATGAAGGAACAGATCTCGTCATTGCTAGTATTAGTTATACCTTGGGTAGTAACGTGGAGAATCTCATTTTAGATGGTACGGCAAATATTAACGGTACAGGAAATACCTTAAATAACAATATCACGGGTAATAGTGGGAATAATAACCTCAGTGGAGGTGACGGTAACGATACTCTTACTGGTGGCGATGGAAACGATACCCTCAACGGTGGTAACGGTAATGATAGTATTGTTGGGAGCAATGGTAATGATACCTATTATGTGGATAGTAACTCTGATGTTGTCGTAGAAAACCTCAATCAAGGCACAGATACAGTAATTTCTATAATCACCTACACCTTAACAAATAATGTCGAAAATCTAACATTAACAGGCACTGCTACTACCGGTACGGGTAATACTTTAGATAACTTTATTACTGGTAACACTGGGAATAATAGCCTTAATGGAGGTGACGGTAACGATACTCTCACTGGTGGCGATGGAAACGATACCCTCATAGGTGATAACGGTAATGATAGTATTGTCGGTGGCAATGGCAATGATAGTATTGGCGGTGGTGTAGGTAATGAT
>NZ_VRZC01000084.1 GCF_016743215.1 Geminocystis sp. GBBB08 | reverse complement strand
ATTTAGTGACCAAATGCCACCACTACCACCGCCAATAAAACCTCCTAATGTTGCAATTTTATAAGTAGAAGGAATCATGCGCAATTCCCAACCTTTTTTTTTAGTTTCTTTCTCTAAAAGACTCATTTTTATCCCTGAATCAACACAAGCAACTCCTGATTTTATCCAGTGAATTTTTTTCATCTTTGTCATATCTAAAACAATACCACCATTAAGGGGAACACATTGCCCATAATTACCTGTACCAGCACCTCTAACTGTTAAAGGAATTTGATATTTGACACAAATTTTCGCTACTGTTAAAACTTCTTCTTCATTGGTAGGCATTACTACTAAATCGGCAATTTTATCTTGTAATTGAGGTTTTAAAATTGGACTAAAATAATAATAATCTTGAGAAAGTTGTTTAACTTCTTTCGGCTCTTGAATAGTTTGAATATTATCTAATTCTTTTAATACTAATTGGTAGTCAATCATAGCAATATTATTTAATTTTATCTGATTAAAGTATAGCAAATATTTCTAGCGTTAATTAAACTCTAAATTTAGAATAAAGAAATATTAATTATCTTAAAAACCTTTGCACCATAAGCGCCTTTGCGAGAAAAATCAAAAATCACAATTATTCACAGAAAGTTAATGTTTCATTAAAGAAAATATGTTAGGATAAAAAGTATAATCAAAATTAGCTCAATTATTATTTTTATCATTAATTATTAATGAATCGTGCTAGTAAATTAACTTATGATCGTGGTACATTAATTTTACATCCACCCCCAAGAGGAAAAGCATGGATAAATTTTGCCACATGGGATGATAGAATTGAGAAATTTCGTATTCCGGCTATTTATTATCGCTCATTAATCGAGACTTTTGAGGAGGAAAATATTGATTTCATCGACTCTGCAAAGGAATTTTTCTCTCTCGAAATTCAATCAAATCTGCAAAAAACCCCTTATCCTCATCAAAAAGAAGCCTTAGAGGCATGGAAAACAGCACAACGAAAAGGAGTTGTTGTCTTACCAACCGCAGCCGGTAAAACTTACTTAGCACAATTGGCGATCGCCTGTACTCCTCGAACTACTTTAATTGTAGTACCAACATTAGATTTAATGCACCAATGGTATGCACAAATTGAGATTGGGTTTCCGAATATTGAAGTTGGATTGTTGGGGGGGGGGGCACATGATCGAACACCGATTTTAATAGCAACTTATCATAGTGCGGCGATTCATGCTAAAGCATTAGGGAATCATTACGGATTGTTGATTTTCGATGAATGTCATCATTTACCTACAGATTTTTTTCAGGTGATAGCAGAAGAATCCATTGCACCTTATCGACTGGGATTGACGGCAACACCCGAAAGAGGTGACGGAAGTCATTGTTATTTAGATAGTTTAATTGGTAAAGTTATTTATCGTAAAACTCCTGAAGAATTATCTAAAAATACTTTATCCGAATATCAAGTTATACCGATCAAAGTTTCATTAGAAAAAGAAGAAAAAAGACGTTATGAACAAGCGATAAAAACTAGAAATAACTTTTTAAAACAATCAAATATTTCTCTTTCTAGCCTTGATGGTTGGCAGTTATTTATTAAAGCCAGTGCAAAAACAAATGAAGGCAGAAAAGCAATGTTAGCTCATCGAGAATCAAAGGAAATTGCTTCAGGGACAAATGCTAAATTAAAAGTATTAAGGGATTTAATAGAAAAACATTATCCCGATAAAGTGCTAATTTTTACCAATGATAATGCTACTGTTTATCGTATTTCTCAAGAATATTTAATTCCAGCTATTACTTATCAAACTCCTGTCAAAGAAAGGCATCAAATTTTAACCAAATATCGGAGGGGAGAATATAAAATTTTAGTAGCTTCTCATGTACTTAATGAAGGAGTTGACGTGCCTGATGCTAAAATAGCGATTATTTTATCTGGTACTGGTTCAACTAGAGAATATATACAACGATTAGGTAGAATTTTAAGAAAAGCAAATAATACGGAAAAATTAGCAATTCTTTATGAAGTAATAGCAGAAGAAACTAGCGATGAAAAAACTGCAGCTAGACGTAAAGGTGAGGGTTATAAAAATAGTCAAAATAACAAAAATTCTCAAGGAGAAATTCTATTTTATCCTCCGAATAATCGTAATTCTCCTTTTAAAGTAGCAGAGCCTAAACCTAATTGGCAAGAGGAATAATAAAATGAGGAATTACTAATTAGCAAGCGGTTTAAACCCCTTGTTAGGAATTAGGAATTACACAGCAAAATGTCTCTACCCACTTATTACTAATTTCACTAAATAATATGAAATTATTTCCCTTGATTAATTTTATGGTATCGGCTTTTTTCTTAACCAGTTGTAGTAATTATCCCCGATTGTTAAGTTTTCCTTTTTCTGATAATAACAGAAGTTTCAATAGTCGTTCATCAGAATTAAATCCTTTTATTGCTGGAGAATATATTACTTTTGCATCTGATCGTAATGGTTCTCAGGATGTCTTTTTATTTGATGCTAAGAATCGTCGTTTAATTGATTTACCTAACTTAAATTCTCTGGAAGAAATTGCATCAAATCCTTCAATATCAGAAGATGGACGTTATTTAGTTTTTACTGGTTCAACTCAAGGAAAATCCGGATTATACTTATACGATCGCACAACTCAACAAAAACGCCCTTTAATGACTCAAATCAGAAATGAAATCCGAAATCCGATGATTAGCAGTAATGGTGAAAGAATTACTTTTGAAATAGCAAATAATGGTCAGTGGGACATTGTAGTAACAGATCTAAAAGGCAATATATTGAATATACCTGGTAACTTATTACAATAAGTAGGTAATCAAAATTAATTATCTTCAAGAATAAATAGAATACTGGAATACCGGAAAAACCGATAAACCAGAAGACAAGAAGACAGGAGAAGCGAATAGGATTCGCTCAATTGATAGTTGATAATTGATAATAGGTCATTATTATAGATCATTGGTAATGATTAGGCAAGATGGATAATTAAAAACTTTTCCCTTTTTTCTACTTTCTATAATTTTATAGTTTGCAGATGGTAATTGTAGGTTATATTAAAAAGAATAATAAAATCAATTTTTTAATAATTTCTGAGAAGATTTCAGGAATTAATCAAGCTCAAGTGAATTAATGAATCAGATTAATATTCGTGGTGTTGATCATTTTTACCAATTTATCGAAAGTGAATCTGCCGAATCATCTAAGCCCGTACTGGTTTTTATTCATGGATGGCTACTAAGTTATCAATATTGGATACCATTAATCAACCAACTTAAAGGTGAATATTCTTGTTTAGCTTATGATTTAAAAGGATTTGGCTCATCTCGATTACCTTCTTCATTCATGACTCAAAATAACGGTGACAACAATCAATTATTCTCAGAAAATATACCTTTATGCTTTAATTTACATAGTTATGCACAAGATTTAAAAGAATTATTAACCAAATTAAAGATCCATAAGGCTTGGCTCATCGGTCATTCTTTAGGTGGTAGTATTGCTCTATGGGGTGCTGATATTTGTAATGATATTGTGCAAGGGGTAATTTGTATTAATGCAGGGGGTGGAATTTATTTGAAGGAAGAATTTGAACGTTTCCGCAAAGCAGGAGAAAATCTCGTCAAATTTCGCCCCCAATGGTTTTTAAAAATACCGTTTTTTGACTTTATTTTTGCGAGGATGATGGTGAAAAAACCTTTAGAAATTACCTGGGGAAAACAAAGACTTAAAGATTTTTTATTTGCTGATGAGAAAGCCGCCATCGGTTCATTATTAGAATCTACTACAGAAGATGAAGTTCATTATTTGCCGCAAATAGTAGCCCGTTTATCTCAACCAGTTTATTTTATCGCTGGAAAACAAGATCAAATTATGGAAACTCAATACGTTAAACATTTAGCTAGTTTTCATTGCCTTTTTCAAGATCATCAACGAAACGTCTATGAAATTGATCAATGTGGACATTTTGCCATGTTAGAACAAACAGAACTTGTAAGTAAATATACTTTTAGTCTTATTCAAGCTAATCAAAACAATATAAGTCCAAATAAAATGCTACGATAGATTCATCAGTTCATCAGTGCAATCTTAGAACCTGTTTTATCTTAACAATAACTATGCCCATCAAAAGTGTTTCTTCATGGCTTTTCTGTTTTATCTCTCTCAGGTTTTTGTCCACTCGAGTCCTTGATTTTAGTTAAAATGGACATTCTTATTTATCTCTACCTTGAAAAAAAAACTCACCTTGAGAAGTTTTACCATTACAATTATCCTAAAAATTATTTTGATCTTTAGCAGTGTAAGGAGAAGTCTATGTTAGACCGCAAAATATATCAAATGTATAAAGAAGGTTGTGATGTCTCTGTTTTCCTGCGAGATCAGCAACGTTGGATTGAAGATGCTCAAATTATTGGCATTGAAGGTGATGTAGTTTCAATCCGCTATGAAATGGATGAAGACTATGAAAATAGTTCATGGGAAGAATTTGTTCGCCTTGAAAGTATTGGTGCAATTAGTCGTAAATTAGCTTCTGTGCCTCGTGGTTATAGTGATATACTTGTGTCTGATGATTGTCCTGAAGCAGAACAAATTTATCCACGCCATCAGGAAGAATAGGTAAGGTTAGGAGTTAAACAATATTCAACCTTTACAATAATGAAAGTAGCAGAACTTAATAAGTAGGTAAGTATAATTAATACCTCAGTTCTTCTGCTTTGAATATCCGATATTTGTTGCCGGTTTAACGGTAAACCACGCTCGAACATTTAAGATATATTTTTGGTGAATTTTTTAATAAGGGGCTTAAACCCCTTGCTATACCTAACCCCTTTACCATACCTGACACCTTTACACCACCGAAAATTTTATAGCTCTTAATGGTAATTAATTGTGGATTTTATTTTGACAAAATCCTTGATAACAATGAGTTTAAACCCATTTACTCTATACAATAGACTTGTGGCACAAGTTAGGTAATAAAGAGGCAACGATGCTTAATTCTTAATTCTTAATTCTTAATTTTATATATGTCATTAGATCAATTTTTAGTTTGTCAAGAGGATTTACCCGAAAATATTTTTAATCAATATCTTCAAGCAGAATGTTTAGCTATGGATACTGAAACTATGGGATTAGTGCCTCAGCGCGATCGCCTCTGTTTAGTACAAATATGTGACCCTGAAGGTTTTGTTACTGCTATTCGTATTGCTAAAGGGCAAACTGGCGCACCAAATTTGACAAAACTTTTAGAATCTTCTGCTATCACAAAAATCTTTCATTACGCTCGTTTTGATGTAGCTCAATTTAAACATACTTTTGATGTGGAAACAAAATCTATTTTTTGTACCAAAATCGCTAGTAAAATTGCTCGTACTTATACTCAAAGTCATGGTTTAAAAAGCCTTGTACAAGAATTAGAAGGAGTAGAGTTAGATAAAAAAGCTCAAAGTTCAGATTGGGGTAATGTTAATAGTTTATCACCAGAACAACTCAGTTATGCTGCCAATGATGTTCGTTATCTAATCCGGGTGCGAGAAAAATTAATTAATATGTTACAAAGAGAAGATCGGTGGGAATTAACTAAAAGATGTTTTGACGCTATTTCTTTATTTGTCGATTTAGATTTAATGTATTATAGTAACGTATTTGAACATCAAGGGTAAATAATTATTCGTCCGATTTTTTTTGAATCAATGGAGTATGGATCGTGCTATGGTTTTTACTGGTAGCCATAGTTACCGCTCTAATCTTGATTTTCATACAAATAAATCGACAGAATGACTCTTGCTAAATTTCCCCAAAAAACGGGCTTTTATAAAACGTTAAAACTTCGTGTTGATCAATATTTCGCCCAAGAAAAATTACATTATCATGGTAACTGGCAAATATTTCTTAAATCTGCAATAATCCTTGTTGGTTACATAACTTGTTATATTTCTCTGATCTTTTTTACTCATAATCTTTGGGCTGCTTTATTGATCGGTTTTCTGTTATCTCAATTTTATGTGATGATTGGTTTTAATATTCAACATGACGCAAATCATAACAGTTACTCGAATCATTTATGGTTAAATAAACTAGGGTCATTATCTTTAGATTTTGTCGGTGGCAGTAGTGCATTATGGAAACAAGCCCACAATTTCTTACATCACACCTATACAAATATTGACAATATTGATGCGGATATGGAAACTTTATCTTTACTAAGATTAAATCCTCATCAAGAATGGAAACCTTGGCATCGTTTTCAACATTTATACTTTGTTTTGGTTTACGCAATTTTATTATTTTATTGGATTTATTTATCTGATTTTCAAAAGTTAATTACTGGTAAAATCGGTGATTATAAGTTACCAAATTTAGGTTATAAAAAAGTTAGTCTTTTACTTTTTTTTAAGGCTTTTTATATTTTTTATGCTTTAATATTACCCAGTTTTTTTCATCCCATTTCCCATGTAATTATGGCCAATCTCCTAATTTTAGGTATGGTAGGATTTAATCTTTCCATTATCTTTAATCTTGCCCATATTATGAATAAAAATGATTTTCCCATAGCTCAAAGTCAATATTTACAAGATGAATGGGCTATACATCAAGTAAAAACTACTGCTAATTTTGCTACACATAACTGGCTTTTAACCTGGTATTTAGGGGGATTAAATTTTCAAATTGAGCATCATATTTTCCCGCGTATGTCTCATATTCATTATCCCAATATTCATCACATAGTAAAACAAACTTGTCAAGAATTTAATATTGACTACATTAATTATGGTACTGTTTGGGAAGCAACCATAGAGCATATCAATTATTTAAAACAATTAGGAATGAGAGTCTGTGTCAAAGACTATTCTGAGGAAGGTAGCTATTAAGAAGTTACAAATTTCTAGTTAATAACTGACGTTACGCACTCATTAGACCTCTTGCAAAATTAAAATTAGTATTAATTTTAAACAGGAAATCATCAATTTTTCTTTTTGTATGAGTACTTCGCCAAAAAAAAGATCGATAGTGCTAAAATAACAATCATCAATCATAGGGTGTTGATATTTTCATAACTCCTATAAGATTGTTATATCCGAAAAAAGCATTAATTCCTTATGACTCAAATATCCACAGAATCAAAGATAACAGAAAAAAAACTACATAATCAATTTCGTCAGAGTAAACATCCTGTCAAACCTTTTAAATTATGGCAAGATATTACTGAACAACAAGTAAGTATCGAAATTGTACCAATGATTGACGTTATTTTTTGTATCTTAACGTTTTTTATTTTGGCGGCAGTAGGTTTTTCTCGTCAACAAGCTATTAGTTTAAATCTTCCTAAAGCAGCTACTGGCACTGCAGAAATGAGAGAAATGTTAGTAGTAAGTTTGGATAATAGAGGACAACTATATCTTGAAAAACAACCCGTTAGTCAAGTACAACTTTACAGTGCTATTAAAAACTATCATAGTCTTAATCCTAGTGGGTTAATGGTTCTTCATGCTTCTCAAGAAGTTCGTTATAGTCAAGTAATTGAAGTCTTAGATATGCTTAAAGAAGTGGGTGGGGAAAGAGTAGCTTTAGCAACCTTACCGGGTAAATCTCAAGCACCAAGTCAAACCGTTGATCCTTATGGTGGTTTTAACCCTTATTATCCTAATTATGGTGGTAATACTCCTAACCCGACACCTCCTCAACCATCACCTCAAATGCCTACACCTGCCCCGCCTCCTGCACCTTAATCTAACCTGAGTGAATCATAAGAAAAATTTTTAAAGTAACAAGGGGTTTAAACCCCTGCCTTGCTTTGTCTTGTATTACCTATATACAATTAATTTTTCTGATTAACTAAAAAAATTGCTAAAAATTGGGCTTGTCCCTTGGCACGTCTTGAAATTTTTGTTAAAATTATTATAATGGGGCTATTTTAATTTTTAGATATAAACACTAGGATTTCCATTATAAGATTTATATCTTCTATTTTGACGAAAAAAATGAAAAAAGTCAAGGAAAATCGAAAATTTTTTTTCTTATCAGTTCTCTATTATCGATCATTTCCCTATATTAGTTTTTTTCTCGCAAAGGAGCAAAGACGCAAAGGTTATAAACAAAATTTAAGTTAAGGTTAAGATGAATAATCAACTTTTTTACGGCGATAATTTAGAAGTTTTAAGACGACATATTAAAGATGAATCAGTTGACTTATGTTATATCGATCCGCCCTTCAATTCTAAACGTAATTATAACCAAATTTATAACAATATTGGTAAAGAAGATCCAGCCCAAGCTCAGGCTTTTATTGATACTTGGACATGGGATGATTTAGCTAATCTTGGTTTAGCAGAAATTAAGAAAAATTATCACGGTAAATTCTCTCAAAAAACCGTTGATTTAATCTGTGGATTAGAGCCAGTTTTAGGTAAGGGAAGCCTTTTTGCTTATCTGGTAAATATGACTTTAAGAATTGTCGAAATTCATCGAGTTTTAAAGCCTACTGGTAGCTTTTATCTTCATTGTGATCCCACTGCGTCTCATTATTTAAAATTAGTTTTAGATGCTATTTTTTGCTCTCAAAAAGGTGATTATATAAACGAAATTACATGGAAAAGATCGACAGCTAAAGGTGATGAAAAACAAGGTGCAAAACATTTTGGAAGAATTACAGATATTATCTTATTTTACGTCAAAGATGCTAACAATTATTTATTTAATGCACAATATGAAAGTTATACTGAAACAGCCTTAAAAAGAGATTATAAATATGTAGAAGAAAATACTAATAGAATTTATAGATTAGCACCAGTTGATGGTCCTGGTGGCGCCGCAAAAGGTAATCCTTATTATGAATTTTTAGAGGTAAAAGGTTATTGGCGTTTCTCTCAAGAAAAAATGCAAAAAATGTATGAAGAGGGAAAAATTGTTAAGTCAAAAACAGGCAAAACATTAAGTCAAAAAATGTATTTGGATGAAGCAAAAGGAAGACAAATTGATAATTTTTGGCATGACATTAACAAAATTTCTCCTACTTCAAAAGAAAGATTAGGTTATCCAACACAAAAACCAGAGGCATTATTAGAGAGAATTATTAAGGCAAGTAGTAACGAAAATGATGTTATTTTAGATGCCTTTTGCGGTTGCGGTACAACTATTGCCGTTGCCCAAAAATTAAACCGAAATTGGATTGGCATTGATATAACCTATCAAAGTATAAGTTTAATTTTAAAGCGTTTAGAAGACAGTTTCGGTAAGGGAGTTTTAGAAAATATCACCCTTAATGGTATTCCTAAAGACATGGAATCTGCCTCCGCTTTAGCTTTGAAAAAAGATGACAGAACTCGTAAAGAATTTGAAAAATGGGCGGTTTTAACTTACACTAATAATAGAGCAACTATTAACGATAAAAAAGGTGCGGATAAAGGCATTGACGGCATCGCATTTTTTGATAGTGGTAAAGATAAACCAGAAAAAATTATTATTCAAGTTAAGTCTGGCAAGATAAAATCAGGAGATATTAGGGATTTATTAGGCACGATCGCTATAAATGAGGCAACATTAGGAATTTTTCTTACTCTCAATGAACCGACAAAAGATATGATTAAAACTGCTAAAGAAGCAGGAATTTATCAAAGTAAATTTATGAGTAATCCTGTGGATAAAATTTCTATAATAACCGTAAAAGAGATAATAGAAGAACAAAAAAGACTTGATATAAGATTAGTCTTAAAAGTGTTAAAAAGTGCGGAAAAACAAACAGAACTTAATAGTAATCAATTACTAATTCAATTTAATAAATGAACATAATTTTAAAAAGAAAAGGATATTTTTACCTAATAACTAATGAAAAATATATGTTAAATTAATTATACTTTGTCCTATTACTACCAAAGTTATTAGAGGTTTTAATACGACATATTAAAGATGAATCAGTGGACTTATGCTATATCGATCCTCCTTTCAATTCTAAGCGCAATTATTTACTGATTGCTTATTACTTATTACTTTAAAGTATTTTTTTGGATAACCACTCAAAATTAAGTTATGATAATACCCATAGGGGGGATATTCAAAGATGTCTAATCAACAATAAGTTACTAATAATAAGTTGATCTAATTCCCATAATGAGTATTTACCCTTACAATATCTTAATATTAAGTAAAGTAAAGAAATCTTAAGCAATTTTGTTAAATCATACCTTGTTATCTCAGTTAACTACTTTTTTCCCTACCCTTAGAGAGAATTTTCTGAATTTTCTTATCAGTTGGTGGTGGCAAAAACAAAAGCGTCAAAATGTCGTGGTTTTTTTCACTTCGGCTTTTTTAGTTTCTATTCCTGTCTTTTTTCAAGCGCCTTTAGTTAGAATTTTCCCTTCTTTAAGTCTGATTTTAACTTTGCTATGGATTCAACTCAGTTTCTCTTTGAAGCGTCAACCTCATACTTATTTTTGGGGTGACATTCTCTGGGGTTTTAGTTGGAGTTGGCTTTGTGGTTCAATTTATTGGGGTTGGTTACGCTATAATCCAGCTATTCATATCCCCATTGAAGCCATTGGTTTACCTTTTGCTTTATGGTGTATCTGGAAAGGATGGGGTTTAATTGGTAATTATTTTTATCTTGGTTCTTTGATCGGTACTGCTATTACTGATTTATACTTTTACCTAGTAGGATTAATCCCTTATTGGCAGGAGATTATGGTTAGTGATCCTACTTTAGTTAAACCTATTTTACAAGGAGCGATCGCCCAAGTCCAGACTGTGGGAGGAATTAGTTGGGCTGTCTTACTTACAAATGTCTTGTTAGGAATTAGTTTATCGGCTTTAGTAAAAAAAGAAAGTCATTATATTGCTTTTGCCGGCGCTGTATTAGCGACTATTTTTACGGATGCTTTATTCTTGATTGTCGCTTATATCGGTGTTAGTTAATTTTTTCTTGATTTTTTCTATGGCAAAATAAGATTTTTAATCAAATATTAAATAAATCTTAAATCTTAAATTTTTATAAAGAAGTTGTACTTAGTAAATACGGAAAAACATTAACATAACTTAACTAAAAGATAAGTAAAATTAACGATATAAAATTCTCTAAAAATGGTTAAATTAATTTTATTACTGCAATTAATCAATTATTTATAAGGCTATGAAATTTTGCATTAAATGTAAAGGTACTGGAAAAATTCTGGAAAAAAGAGCATCAGATTATCTCAATTCTTTTGACTACTATCCTGTTTCTTGTCCTCATTGTCAAGAAGAAAGTCAAACAAACTCTAAAAAAGTCTTGAATTCTAGTAGGTAATTAACAATTAACAATTAACAATTAACAATTAACAATAGATTTCTTCTAGCTAAATAACAAAGTACAATAGACATCTACCATAATATTAAAATGTAATCAATTTTTCTTTATAGTTTGTAAATTGACGTTAAATTTTAAATGATCCTTTATTAAAAATAATAATTTATGGAGAAGTCTAATCAAATTAAAATCATTTTAGCCTTATGATTCTATTCCCTTAACTTTTACAAAAATTCAACACAAATTTTTGATAGGTGAATTTCCTTTTTTCTTTTAGATAAAAATTAAACTAAACTATAATTTGTTAATATCTTTGTTTGAACCGATTACCACCATTGATAACCCTTGAGTCAAGACATAATTAGGAGGAGGATTAATCATAAATTTGTCATCGTTACCAACAGCTAAGACATTTAAACCGTAGTAACTTCTTAATTTAACTTCCGCTAAGGTTTTACCGTCAAATTCTGGTGGAATAGATACCTCCACAATGCTATTATCAGGATCTAATTCAAAACGATCGAGTATTCCAGGTTTAGTAAGAGTATAAGCTAATTCGCAACCGGCTTCATGTTCAGGATAAACAACTAAATCAGCACCAACTTTTTTGAGTAATTTACCATGGGTTTCTGATGAAGCTTTGGCAACAATATATTTTACTCCAGCTTCTTTGACGTTGAGAGTAGTAACAATACTTTCTTCTAAATAATTACCAATGGCAACAATAACAGTGTCTAATTCTAAAATACCAGCTTCTTTTAAGGCACTAACTTCGGTACAATCAAGACGAATGGCACTACTAGCTATTTTATCAGTTAAGGCTTGAGCGACTAACTTTTCATCAACATCAACCCCTAAAACATCATAACCCATGTTATAAAGGGTTTCACATACCGCCCTGCCAAATCTACCTAAACCAATTACTCCAAATTGACGGCTTTCTTTGCGTAAATTATTTAAAAATTTGATCGAACTTAGATCTAAACTAAAAATATTCTTAAATTTTTGATTAGTATTACTAGATGTTGGTTTATTATTGGTTGTCATAAATTTACCCTATTAACAGATTTTCTTCAGGATAATTAATTCTACTAGGTCGAGGATCTCCTACAATCGCTGCCATAAATAATAATACTCCGACTCTTCCTAAATACATAGTCAAAACTAATGCTAATTTTCCAAAAGTTGATAAAGTAGCTGTGATTCCTGTTGATAAGCCTACAGTAGCAAAAGCTGACACTACTTCAAATAATATATCAATAAATAGAAAATCAGGATGAAGTAAAGAAAGAATAAATGTCATTATAATCACCGTGAGGGCAGAGCCAAAAACTACAGCCATAGCTTTTAAAATTAGAGAGACTGGCACTTCTCTTTGATGTAATATAACTTTTTCTTGTCCTTTTAATACTGCTCTTGTACTATTCATCAAAATACTTAAAGTTGTCGTTTTAATTCCTCCACCAGTACCACTAGGACTAGCGCCCACAAACATTAAGCCGATGGAAATAAATAAACCTGCCGTAGTCATTTTCCCAATGTCAACCGTATTGAAACCGGCTGTTCTGGTGGTAACAGATTGAAACCATGATGTAAGAATTTTATCCCCAAGAGGTAAAGAAGCAAAGGTATCGGTATTATGATATTCAGTTATGTAAAAAGCTACTGTGCCAAATAATAAAAGTATCGCAGTAGTTTTGGTAACAACTTTAAAGTTAAGAGAAAATTCGTATTGGTGATGTTTTTTGAGGTTAAATTTATCAATAATCCAAAAATAGAATTCAATGATAGTTTGATAGCCAATACCGCCGAAAATAATTAAGCCCGTAATAACTAAGTTGACGGGGATAGAGGTTTGATAACTGATGGGATTATCAGGAAATAAACCAAAACCTGCATTATTCCATGCACTGACAGTATGAAAAATAGCTAACCATAATCCTTGTAGAATTCCATAATCGTTACTAAAAATAGGGAATAAACACATTATCGCTATTAATTCTAAAGAAAGTGTCGTAGCCAACACTGAGATAACTAAATTTCGACTACCCTGAAGAAATGGTCGATCAAATGATTCATTGATAGCTATTTTTTGCCGAAAATCAAATTTTTTGCCGATTAATAAAATTAAAAAGGTGGTAGTTGTCATATATCCAAAACCACCTACTTGAATTAACCCAGCAATAGATAATTCTCCCCAAAAAGAAAAATAACTACCAGTGTCAACTACTGTTAAGCCGGTAACACAGACGGCAGAAGTGGATGTAAATAAGGCAGTAATGAAATTTCCCCAATCTCCAGTAGTGGTAGAAAAAGGCATCATTAATAATAATGTGCCGAATAAAATTACCGCAATAAAACCTAAACAAATTGTTCTAGCAATAGTCATCTTAGCAAACAATTAATGATGAATAGTAAATAATCAATAGTAAATAGTAAATATATAGTCAATAGTAAATGATAAAGATTTAGTAACAGTGGCAATAAATAATTTATTTAAAATCCTAATATATTTATGAAAGACCTATAATTCATCCTGATTGATAATCGATATATAAATAAATATTAAGGGCACAGGATAAACTAAAACACATTTATTGCACTTAAAATTAGTAAAAAATTTAAAAAACTCTTGCCCTTGTACATCGTTGCTTACCCACAGAAAATAAACTTAGATGCATCTGAGGTTATAACCTAATTAATGATCAAGAATTGTTAATACTGATAAGATCAAAGCTTCACTCCATTCTACTGTTGCTCCGTAAGTATCTCCTGTATGCCCTCCTAATTGCTGTTTAAACCACCATCCTGTTAATAATGGTATGGTTATACTTATAAGCAAAGTTAAGGTAATTATCGTAAATGATTGATTTAGCCAAAAATATTGAGTAATTACTAAAGGTATGATGAATAATGAGCTAATAATCACATCTATAGGTAAATGGAGGTTTTCTTTCAAAAATGCCCCTTTTCCTTTTTCCCTTAGATAAAGGTATAGTGCGATGGCTATTAATTGTCCCCAACGTCCCCAACTAGAGACTAAAATTAAATTAAACCATAAATTCTCCGTAATTTCACTGACACTGGCAATTTTTAAAGTAATAACGACAATTCCTGCCATGACTCCAAAAGCACCGGTTTGACTATCTCGCATTACTTCTAGTTTTTTTTCGGGATTTTGCACGGCTAAACCATCAGCAGTATCCATGACTCCGTCTAAATGTAAACCTCCGGTTATCAGAATCCACAAACTAACAATTAATACTGCTTTAGTTAGAGAGGGAATGCCAATTAAGGTAAAAAATTCAGCTATTAATCCCAATAAAATGCCGATAACAATACCTACCCAAGGTAACCATACTGCAATTTTACAAAAGTTTACAGAAAAAACAGAAGAAATAGGAATTATAGTGTAAAAAACTACTGCCCCAAAAAAAGAGGGGATCAATTTTTTCATAATCAATTAACATATAAAAATAAACCTAAACAAAAAGGAAATTTTAGGTTAAAATTGTGTCGTAGCAAACAAAAAAAAATCATTTAATCTGAGATCTGCTACTAACATGAAAATAGATTTTGGCTTGTTTGTCAAAAAATCTCAGGTTATGTCAATCTCAACATCAGAATTTAGTTGTCGAAGATTGAGTTTATCTTGAATAGATTTGACTTTGTTAGAGTTAATTATAATGTAATTCTAAAGTTTCAAATCTGAAAAATTAAGCAATAACTGATAACTTATTTCTCTTTGAGGTAAAGGTTAATCAGTAAAATATTGTGAGTTTTTTCTTCCATAGCCTACAGTGCTAAAACCATCAAAAAAAATAGTATTAACGTACTGAAATAAATCAGATTTATGTTAATATTTTTTACCTATCATCAAATTAATTAGTAAGTAAGAGCGAAAAAAAAGGGTTAATTACTATGAATCACAAACCAAACTATTGTCATTTACCATCACCTTGCATTATTGAATCAGGAATATTAGTTAATAAAGAAGACATCAAACGTTTAATTAATGATTTAACTCAAGTACGTTATATACATACCCTTGATGGTGTGATACAAAATCAAGGACAAGGTTGGATTTTAGAAGTTTTTAACGATCCTAATCAGGCTACAGTAGTAATAAATAATAGTTTATATATAAATCTTCAGAGTTTTGATTATTTACAACTAAGTCAAGTATCCCTTCATGAAAGTCATTTTGATTTAGTGCAAGATAATCGCAAATTAACATTAATTCCCCTTGTTACACCTTGTCAAGATCAACAAACCTCTAAAAATCTTGGTTTTGATAATTTAGAAGATATGTTAGGAGAAGTGCTTTCTGCCAAATGGGATGTACAATTAGACGATGATTTTTAACTTAATTAGGAATTAATGAGCAAATTAGAGTTAAATGATATGATTAATATAGCAATCCTAAATCATTCGCCAAGAATTAAAGATTAAAAAATAAATCGATAAATCTTACTATACCTT
>NZ_VRZC01000083.1 GCF_016743215.1 Geminocystis sp. GBBB08 | reverse complement strand
TGAGTCAAATAAATTTTGATGTTTTAAAGCACTTTTAGCTAAAGATTTTATTTGATTATCCGATGAATTAGACACATTTTGATAAACTTTTAACCATTGTTCTGTAATTATATTAGCTTGATCTGGTAAATTATTTAATTCATAACCTTCAATATTTGTTTCTACCATTAAATTAGTTACTTTTGGATCATAAGACAATGCAAAACAATTACATTTTTCGCTTTTTGCCATAATTAGGCTATGTAAACGCATTCCTATTAACAGATTTACTTTTTGAAATAATCCTTTTAATTCTTGAGGATTTTCTATCATTATAATTTGATAATTTATCTCTAATTTATCTCCTATTTCTTGACAAATTTTTAAGTCTTTTGACTCTTGAAAAGGCACTAAAATAATATTTGCTTTAGTTTCGTTTCTTAACTCAATTAAGGCTTTAATTATTATTTTTATTCTTTCTGTGGTTAAACTATGATGAGATCTTAAATTAACAGCAATTCTAGGTTTAGGTAATAATTCTAAATTTTCTGTTATTTTACTAGATAATGCCCACACTGGATCTGCCGCTATTAAATATTTTATACCCCATTTTTTTAGTAATTTACCAGATTCTTTATCTCTCACACTGACACCATGACATTTTTTTAGAACTTGTTTAGTTAACCACCTAATAAAAGAAGTTTTTAGAGGACCAATTCCTTGGGCATAGGCGATCGTTTTTAAGCCTTTTAACTGAGCTAAAATCATTAAACCTAAATAAAAAAGAGGACTTTTAAGGCTAGTGACATCTTGAATTAAACTTCCTCCTCCCCAAATAAATAAGTCTTTTTTTCCTAATGTTAAAATTTGTTTAATAATTTCTAAACGAGAATAACTAATAACTCCATAATTTTTATGAGTTTTACTAGGATTTCCTGATAAAACTATAGGGATAAAACTGTTGGGTAATCTTTCTAAAACACAAACTAATAAAGCCTCATCTCCCGCATTTCCTTGTCCATAATAACCACAAATTATTGCTTTTTTCATATTTGGTTTTTTATACTATAGCAATCCTAAATTATTCGTGAAGAATTAAAGATTAAAAAATAAATCTGTAAATCTTACTATACCTTAAAGCTGACCACTGAAAGCTGATAGCTAACACCTCTTTAAATCTCACAACTCTCATAGAATTGCTATATTAATTATTCCAGAGAAAAAAATATTCTTAATTACTTATTTTTACCTCAGTTCGATATAAAATTTTATGGTTGTGGTAGGGAAGAGTAAGAAGAATTGATTAAAACATCTATAAAAGAAATTATTTCATCTCAACCAAAAATTTAAGAATGAAAGGATTCTGCCTTAGATGCCGGGTTTGCAAACATTGTAATCTACGTGGGAAACCACCGCCTCTGGAGCAACAAAACTGCCATAATCTCGACAAATGAGACGATAATTTCTCGTAACGGGAATACTAATGATAAATCGATCATGTCTGAGTCTTTTTCCCCTAAAATTAGTATAACTGGCTTGATTTTGAATATTATAAATAATTTGTCTAGCTTTTAATACTACATTCCTAGGTAAAGAACTCAAATCAATGGGATCTTGAGAAAATGTAGCTTCCCAAGCATTTTTTTCTTTTCTTTTTTCTTCCCTTATAACTTGTTTTTGTTCGCACCTATGACAATCTCTACCGTATCCCATATGTCCACAACTAAACTTTTTTCTTCTTTTAGACATTTTTGACCTCTCTCTGTTTTAAGCTATAGTTTTCTATTCATTAGAGAATCATTCATTAAGGCTTACAGAAAATTTCTAAGAGATTCAAAATTTAACTTTAAGTTTTGTAACCATAGCAGTTCTTACTTACAATGATAGAACTAGATTTACCTCCAGTTCTTTTTTTTTTAATACAAACTACTTTTAAACTTACTTATTGTTACTAATTTTTTTGATTTTTCAATACATATATTTTATTTATTACTTAGATAATATTTATTTTTATTAAAATTGATTAATTAAATTGTATAAAGTGGTTATTAAAATTTTTGAGCAAATTAGTAATAAGAAAAAATTTGTATTTATTAGCTTAAATAGTAGCAATAATATCAGTTCTTTAAGTTTAGAACTTTAGATTTAAACCAGTAATTCCTCTCAAAGCCTTGATCTGAGATTGATCCCCACAATATTAGGATACAAGATCTTCCTTGAGATTCACAAACTTTATTACAATTTATTAAGAAAATAGCTTCATAAAACTTTAAAATCCTCAGAATTTATTTATTAATCCCCAAATTTTCTTAAATGCTTTAACTCCTTAATTAAATTTAGCAAATAAATCTAAAAAATCAATTTATAATAATTTTCAGTCAAATATTAATATTATTTAATCGATTTAGGCTAAATTTTATTTCAAACTGAGGTTGCATTAACAAAACTTTAATCAATTTATAGACTTGATTGACTAAGATAAGAAATAAGGCTAGATTAATAATTAAGGTGAAAATTATGTATAAAAAATTAATTGCTGTAGCGTTATTAGGAACTATTAGTTTATACAGTAATAATTATGCCGTCATGGCACAAGAAACAATACAAGAAAATATAACTATTACGGGAGATTCTTTACAAGGATTAGATTCCAGAAGTGTAGTCGAAGATTTAGATAAAGATAAAACTCCTAAATTAAACGTTATTATAGAGAGAGATAATAAACCTGAAACTTTTAGTACAGGTAATGAATTTATTGATTCTTTAATGAATAAGTCAGCTAATCAATCACCTTCTATTACTAATGGATTAAACACTAATAAAGGTGATGTACCTACTACAGGAAGTGGAACTATCCCCCTCGTTAATTTCTAATATTGCTGATAACGGGGAATAGTTAATAGTTAATCCTGAATAGTAGATAATTACTCATTAATCATTACTGAATTACGGTGCTAAAGCATTACCTCTTAAAAGGCTTCCGATGGTTTTAGCTGTAATTTTCATTTGTACTAAAGGATTCGCAGGTACAACAGTTTTATATAAGTAACTGTCAAAAGTAATTTTTTGGACATCAATATCAGAACACATTTCCACAAAAGCCTCTCGGGTAGCATCACTACGATAAAAAACTCTTTGTAAAATATCTAAAACTAAATAAGTTGTACCGTATTGTTTATCCCAACGTTTGAGGTAGATTTTTAAATCCGCTTCCGTGGGTACTTTTTGCCCGTTATTGCTAGTTTCGACAATAACTTCGGCACACATTCTTGCAGATTTAGCGGCAAAATAAATACCTTCTCCTGAAGATTTGGTGACAGTACCGGCCGCATCTCCTACTAAAGCAACTCTACCAACTACACGACGAGGGCGAGGATGTTCGGGGATTGGATGGGCTTCAACTTTGATGATTTCTCCTCCTTCTAAGCGTTTTGCCGCTCGTTGACGAATTCCAGCTTGTAGGTCTTTGATGATAGCTTTATTTACTTTCATTGTACCAGTACCAACGGCAACGTGATCATATTTAGGAAATACCCAAGCATAAAAGTCAGGAGATACATCGTTCCCAACGTACATTTCTGCTAAGTCTTCATAGTAAGCCATTTTATCTTCAGGCAACCTAATTCTTTCTTGGAAGGCGATGGCATAATTATAATCACCGGCGTCAATGGCTTTAGCAACACGGGAGTTAGCGCCATCAGCACCAATAACAAGATCAACTTTAAGAGTTTTCATTTCTCCTTGGGCTGAACCATTAGAATGATCTGCATAATGAAGAGTATAAGGCTCTTTATCGTTGTTAGGAATATCTAATTGATAGACAGTACCGTTAATCAAATTAGCACCTAATTTAGCAGCCCGTTCACGCAAAAAGCCATCTAAGACTTCACGACGGCACATTCCAATATATTCCTCATCTTTAAGGGTTTGACCGATATTGACTTCAATATTTGAGGGTGAAATCATTTTCATTTTACGCACTCGGCGATCGATAATTTCAGGGGGTAAATCAAATTCACTCACCATACAAAGAGGAATGGCACCACCACAAGGTTTAGCGTTATCTAACTTTCTTTCAAAAATATAAGTTTCAATTCCTGCCTTAGCTAAAACTTCTGCTGCCGATGAACCTGCTGGACCTCCGCCTACTACTGCTACCCTAATTGTCACGGTTATCTCTCCTAAAAATCTTGATAAATTAATGATTGATTATAAATTGCATCTGAATAGAAATTTAGGCTAAAAAGAACACCTGTGAAAAATTTTTGATAGTTTTGCAACAGACCTTAACAAAGTTAGCAATATTTCTTAATAATTATTGGTAAAAAGAACTATTTTTAGTTTAACTCAGATCTTGCACCAGTACAATAATACCAATGAAACAAAACGGGAAAAATCAATTTTAGGAGTTTTAAAATCAATTCTGATTACTTTTCCCCCTTTCCTCATCGAGAATTGATGATAGAGATGCAAGATCTAAGTTTAGTTTAATACAGACAACACTATAGAACCTATTTGATATTTACGCTTGTAACTCAAATAACCAAAGGTTCTATATTATTGAGTCTTTACAATCAAGCTCCTCAATTAACTTCATAATCAAATCTATTTCAAAATCATTAATTAACTTTTTCAGAGTATCGGCTAATAATAGTATCTCATCAGGTATTTTTTCAACTAACTCTAACATTAAATCAGCATCTACCCCATAAGCCCCTTGATACATTTCTTGTAACCAATCAGAGGGCATTTGAGATAAAACTTCTTTCAAACTATCAGTATCTGAAATTATTTTTTCTGAGGGAGTTTGATTAATAGTTTCTAATTGACTAGCGATGATTTCCGTTACAGCTTTAAATAATTGTTTATTAGTGTAGGGTTTTCCTAAAAAAGTTTTCACATTAGCTGATAAGGCTAATTTTTGATTAGTAATTAAGCCACTGGTAGCAATAATATTAACTTGGGGATTAATTTCCTGTAAACTCCGAATTGCTTTTACACCATCTAAATTAGGCATCATCATATCCATGATAATTAGTTTTATTTTCTGTTGTTGTTCTCGATAAATAGTAAGTGCTTCCAAACCATCATTGGCAACAATGGTACGATAATTATAATTTTCTAAAGTGGTTTTTGTGACTTCTTGAATTGTCGTTTCATCATCCACAATTAAAATTAATTCGCCATTTCCTGTGGGTATTACTTCTTCTGTGGCAGATAATTTAATCTCTTCTTTAAGTGCGGGTAAAAATACTTTAAATTCTGTTCCATTACCTAATTCACTATCAACTTTGATAAAACCGTTATGATTTTTTAAAATTCCCATCACTGTGGCTAATCCTAAACCTGTGCCTTTTCCTGTTTCTTTGGTGGTAAAAAATGGGTCAAAAATACGCTCTAATAAATCAGGAGCAATACCTGTTCCTGTATCGGCAATGGTAACAACTACATAAGATCCTGCTTTTGCTGAGAAATTAAGCATGGCTTCATTTTCATCTAATTCCCGATTTTCTGCGGTAATGGTTAATATTCCGCCCTCTGCCATGGCATCTCTAGCGTTAACGGTTAAATTCATGAATACTTGGTGCATTTGGGTGGCATTGCCGGAAATTGTCCATAATTCTCTGGTGGGAATTTCTGATTCGATCATGATCGATTTAGGAAAAGTTGGTTTAAAAATACCGATTAATTCTAGAAGTAAATAACCTAATTGTAAGGTTGTCCAATTTCCTTCCGTTTGCCGACTAAAAAGGAGAATTTGTTTAACTAAATCTGCACCTCTTCTGGCACTATTAGAAAGCATGGTTAATAAGCGTTCGGTTTTTTCATCAAGGTTAGGAAAATGACTGGGTAGTAATTGACTCACTCCTAAAATGGGGGTTAAAATGTTGTTAAAATCGTGAGCAATGCCTCCGGCTAGTGTGCCTAAACTTTCTAATCTTTGGGCGTGATAAAATTGCTTTTCTAGTTGTTTTTTCTCGGTAATATCGGTAGAAATACCACCAACCGCAATAATTTTACCTTCACTATTACGGAAAGGAAATTTTAAAGTAATATAAGTATGAATACCATCTCTTAGAGGAATGGTTTCTTCGCTTTCTAAGAGTTTATTGTCTTTGATTACTTTGAGGTTGTTAGCAGCAAAAAAATCTGCTGTTTTTTGATCCCAAACATCATAAATACTTTTACCGATTAATTGTTCTGAACTGGTTGCTAAAAGGTCGCTATAACCTTGATTAACTAAAAGATGTTTGTTGTCTAAATCAATTAAATAAATAATAACTGGGGCATATTCTAGCACTGCTTTTAATTTTTGTTCACTTTCAAACAAGGATTGTTGTGCTTGTTTAATTTCTAATAATTGGTGATGGGTTTTTTGATATAATTCTGCTTGTTGAATAGCAATACTTACTTGAATTGAGAGTTGTTTAATTAAGTCAATTTCGCTTTGTTTCCATTGTCGAGGATTAGCACATTGATCAACAATTAATAAACCCCATAATTGGTTTTCTTGTAAAATCGGAACTGCCAGACTGGGGCTGACTTGAAAAGGTTGCATCAATTCATGATAATATAGTTTTATATCATCAGCATCAAAATCGCTTCTGGTGGTAACTAAACCTTGACGATAAGACTCAACATATTTCTCAACAAAACAAGGATCATAAATATTACTATTAATAATTGCTGGATAATTGGGATTCACTGATTCTGTAATGATGGTAACAGTTTCATCTTCTTGAAAACGTAAAATAATTGTCCGATCTGCTTGTAATAATTCTCTGACTTGATCTACTGTGGTTTGTAAGATTTGATCAAGGTTAAGAGTTTGGCGAATGGTTTGAGCAATATTGTTAATTAATTGTTCTTTTTTTAATTGTTCTTGTAAAGCTATTTCAGCTTGTTTACGTTGTGTAATCTCAAAATTAACACCTCCTGCTGTAACAGGATTTCCCCGCTCATCGAAGTAAAAACGCCCTCGGGCTGCCATCCAGTGAATACTACTATCACTCCATTTTACCCGAAATTCACAGTCAAGAATCCCTGTTTTCGTAGCACGCTCAAAGGCTTGATCAAAGATGTCTTGATCTTCTGGGATAATATGTTGACGTGCGATCCTTTGTCCCCATTCTATCTGTGCGGTTTCGTAACCGAATAGCTGATCATGACGCAAAGAACGCATCGCAGATACATTACGAGTTAAATCTAAAGACCATGTTCCCATTTGGGCGGCTTCAAGGGCAATATTCAAACTTTCCTGAACTTGAGATAAAGCGATTTCTGTCTGTTTACGTTCGCTAATATCCTCAACAAAGATTAAAATACCACCAACATTATCTGTAGTTCTTTGCCAGGGTTGAATTTCCCATTTTAACCATTGTGATGAGCCATCGGCTAAAATATAGTAATCTTCATCGCATTTACTAGGAATACCTGCTAAACCCTGTTGATGCAACTGTCGCCAATATTCAGGAATAGATAAAAGATCATAGTGAGATTGTCCCAAAACCCTTTTAAGAGAGCCTAGTTTATAGGTATTGATCCAGCGTTGACTGACGGCAATATAACACATATTTTGGTCAAACATCGCCACATTTACAGGAGCATATTTGACAAATAAACTCAATTTTTGTTCGCTTTCTTGTAGTAAAATCTCAGTTTGTTTGCGATCGGTAATATCAATAATTGTCCCAATCATCCGCACAGGTTGATCTAATTGATCATAAATAGCTTGTCCTTTAGCTAATAACCAATGAATTGTACCATTGGGATAAATAACTCGATATTCTGCTTCATAAATGGTTTGATTGGCGATCGCCTGACGGAGTTTTTCTTCTGTGATATTAAGATCTTCTGAGTGAACTTGATCGTGCCAAGCCTGATAACTTGCTGAAAAATCTTTCGCTTCATATCCCAAGAGAGAATAATGACAACTATTCCACTGGATTGTATCATTTTGAAGATCCCAATCCCAAACACCAGTTTGCGTCAATTCTAATGCTAATCTAAATTGTTCTTCCTGTTTTTTAATGGTATTTTGAGCTTCTTCTAAGGCAATTTCCACTTGTTTTCTTCTAGTAATATCTGTTGAAATTCCCCTTCCTAACCAACAATTATTAACTTGATCCCATTGCACAATACGAGATGATCCTATCCAGCGTAATGTACCATCTCGATGTCGAAAACGATACTCCACATAGTGAGTTTCATCTTCTGGAAAATCGGTAAAAATTTGCGGTCTAATTTTGGCTAAATCTTCAGGTACAATATGACTAATCCACAAATTTTGATCCGCTATTAATTCCCTCGCAGTGTAACCAAAAAGTTGCTCACAACCTTCAGACCAATAGTCAAAAATCCAACTTCCATCGGTAAAAATACGATAACTAATAACTACTGCATTGGTAGCATTAAGAATCTGATTTAATTTAGCTGCTTCTCGAATTTTGCCTTGAGTAATATCAGTAATAACAACACTATAAACAATTATTTCATCTATTTTGTACTGCCGTAGGGATAGTTGTACGAGGATTTCCTCCTGTTTAATCTTACTAACTAAAGACAATTCAATGGTAATAACTTGCTCAGATGAAATCTGCTGTAAAATAGACAAAAAAGTCTTTTGATCTGGAGGTGCAATAAAAGTTTGTAAGTTAGAACCAATTAAACTTTCTAAAGGACAATGTAATAAATCTGATAATCTTTGATTAGAGTATAAAATCAATCCTTCACCATCGATCGTGGCAGCCCCTTCCCCCATTTGTTCTACTAAAAGTTGATAGGTATAATCTGCCCTTTGCAAAGTAAAAATTTTTACACCCGTTTCGTTACTGACAACTAACGCATCTACTTCCCCCGCCTGAATTGCCTGTAAAGTTTGTTCAGCTACTTGTAATTTTTCTTTAACTTCAGCTAATTCTTGACGTAATTTTTCCAGTTCAACTTGTGAATTGTCCATAATATTTTTTATTATCCATTGTTATTCTCTAATTTTTTTGTATAGTTGTGGTATTGCATGATTTGCTTTTTCCTCACTCTTTTGCACTCAGTATCAAACTTATGTAGTAGAATTAGAGTAGTTCGATCGTCTCCCTTGCTAGTCTTGAAAGTATCAATTACATAAAAACTATTAAAAATCATGGCTACTGTATTAAATCTTAATTCAATTACCAGGCTAACTAGAAAACAATTTGTTGAACTGTGTCAAGCGAACCCGGAATTACAATTAGAAAGAAATCCTCAAGGAGAATTAATTATTATGTCCCCCGTTGGTGGTGAAAGTGGTCAAAAAGAGTCTGATTTAAACTTTGATATTAGTCTCTGGAATCGTCAAACTCGGTTGGGAATAGTTTTTAGTTCATCTACTATCTTTAGTTTGCCAGAAGGTGGCGATCGCTCTCCAGATGTTGCTTGGGTATCTTTAGAAAAATGGGAAAATTTAACTCAAAAGGAAAGAGATGGTTTTCCTCCTATTTGTCCCGATTTTGTGATTGAATTAAGGTCTAAATCTGATAGACTTGCTCCTTTACAAGCAAAAATGAGAGAATATTTAGCATCGGGTTTATTATTAGGTTGGTTAATTAATCCTCAACAAAAACAAGTAGAAATTTATCGTCAAAATCAAGAGGTGGAAATTGTAAATATGCCGACTATTTTATCAGGTGAAAATATTTTACCCGGATTAAATGTCATGATCGATTATTAACAAATTAACTATTAAGTCTAGTTAAAAATTCATTAATGGTGATAATCTCTATATCCCGAAAAGGATTTAACACCAATAAATCTCGATGGTCTGTGATCAAAAAATTAGCATTTCCGTCAAGAGCAACTTCAAGAAATTTATCGTCTGATTTTTAGTTTTTATACTGTTTTAGCTTAAGGTTTTTGATGGAAGAATCATCCCCTAACCTAGTTGTAAATCATTCATGATCCTCTTTTGAGCTTTGGTTAAGAATCAGATTAAGACCAATTAAAACTTTTTCTCGATCAGATAAATTACCAATTAATTTTTGTAAGGGTAAAGGTAACTCTTTAATTAAGGTAGGAATAGCGACAATATTGGCGTTAATCATAGACTCAGAATTTTGATAAACGTCAATAACTTCTAATTGATAACGTCCTTCAAGATGTTCTTCACAAATTTTTTTTATATTTTTTAACGCTTCTAAAGAATGAACTGTTGTACCCGCAATATAAAGACGCAATAAATAATTTTCCTGAGATGAATTGGTTAAAACTTCTTCAAAAAGTTGAGTGGTTTTTTGATTAACTTCATTTTCATTCATAGTGAATAAATCTATAGATGTTTAATAAATTTTATGCCTCTAAAAAGGGAAGAATTTGCAGTCCAATTAAGACTTTTTCTTTATTCGATAAATCACCAATAATTTTTTTAATTGGTTCTGGTAATTTCCTCACTAAAGTAGGTATAGCGATAATCTGATCTTCGATCGCCAGTTCGGGTTGTTTTGTTAAATCAATAATTTCAATCTTATACTTTCCTTCAAGATACTCCTCGCAAATATTTTTAAGATTAGCAAAAGCTGTTAAAGATTTAGGAGTTTGCCCTGCTACATATAAACGCAAAGTCCAAGGAGTTTCACTAGATTTATTCTGAAGATTTAATTCATTATCATTGGTCATGTTTTTCCCTATTGGTAATCAAAAATTTTCAAAAATTTAGAGCTAATTAGAGCTATTTTAAGTTATTTAAACAATAGTAAAAATTGCTCAATAGTAATAATCTTAATTGCTCTAAAAGGATTTAATACTAACAAATCAAAGTAATATATTTATTAAATTTAGAACGACTTAAAACTCCTCCTAACTCTAATAAAGTAATTTCACTCATTAAGATTAGATGATTATGCCTGATAATATCTAAAGCCTTTCTTGGTTTACTGTTAGATAATATTGAGCAATTTCTTTTGTTAGTTTAATAGTATTTTTTTGTGTTTTATTCATAAGTTAAAAACCTCTTAAATTTAATAATTATGACGATCGTGATTCATTCATCAAATTACGATTATCTAAAAGCGTTTGTTGATGTTCTTCTTCTTCAGATACCATTAAAGCTAATTCCTCATCTTGACTAGCTAACTGCATTTGTAGGGCAGTTATTTGAGCTTGTAAAAGATGTTTTTCCTGTTCTAACTTGCGTTTTTTCTGCTCTACAATTTGCCTCCGTTTTTTAATTTCTAATTGTTGCTGTAACTCTTGATTAACTCTTTGTGATCCTGTTAAAACTTGTCCTTCTCCTAAATAAACTTCTACTAAATTCACCCCTTCATTAGTAATGATAAATTCCCTGACTTGATTGGAGTGAGGCATCCCACGAGACTTGAGAATATAAAGTAAACGATTACGTTCGCCATTAGCTTTCATTACCTGCAATTCTAACCAAGTATCCATTAAAGAAGAAATACCAATGTCCGTTTGTTCATAATCAGATTCTTGATTACCTGCTGTGAGATTAGTTAATAAAACTGTAATTTGTTGACTTTTTAAATAATCGATTAAGCGAGTAAAAAAACTTTTAGTTTGTAGTATAGTACCGCTTAAAATTAAATTACTCATGGGATCAATAATAATTGCTGTGGGCTGAAAAGTTTTGACCCAACGATGAATTTTAAATAAGCGCATTTCTAAATTATAATTATTCGGACGCACCGCATCAAACTGTAATAAACCTTGTTCAACAAAGGGTGCTAAATTAAGCCCGATCGAGGTTAAATTACGGAGGATTTGTTGGGGGGATTCTTCTGTGGCTAAATATAAACAGCGTTCACCTTTTAAACAAGTGGCTTGGGCAAAATAAGCGGCTAAACTAGATTTTCCTGTACCTGCTTTGCCTGTAATTAAAATACTACTACCCCGAAAATAACCTTTACCTTCTAACATTTGATCTAACTCTGTTATTCCTGTAGAAATACGCTCATTAGAAACCTGATGATTTAACATTAACGATGTAATCGGTAAGACGGAAATCCCTGTTTCTTCAATCAAAAAAGGATACTCATTATTACTATGGCGTGAACCCCGATATTTAATAAATTGAATAGTTCTCGTAGCGATTTCATAAACGGTTTTTTGGTCTAATTTAATCACACAATCTGACACATATTCTTCTAACCCTTGACGAGTTAAACTATTTTCTCCCTTTTCTCCCGTAATAATGGCGGTGACATCTTGAGCTTTTAACCAATGAAATAAACGCCTTAATTCCATTCTGATAATATTGGCATTGGATAAACCGGCAAATAGCACTTCGATCGTATCTAAAACAACTCTTTTGGCTTTAATTTTGTTGATAGCGTAACCCAAACGAATCATTAAAGCCTCTAAGGTATATTCTCCCGTTTCTAAAATTTCATTAGCATCCAGATGGACATGATCAATTAAAATTTGATTATCAGCAATTAGCTGGTTTAAATTCCAACTTAAAGAAGCGACATTTGTGGTAATTTCTGAAGTGGTCTCCTCAAAAGTCATTAAAACTCCCGGTTCATTATAAACATTCGCTCCACGCACGAGAAATTCTTCCCCAAATAGAGTTTTGCCCCAACCTGCCGATCCGCAAATAAGGGTTGTTCTGCCTTGAGGTAAACCTCCTCCAGTAATTTCATCAAGTCCTTGAATTCCTGTCGGACATTTTACTAATTCTTGATTTTGGGTTTCTGTCATGGATGATTATTTTTTTACTATTAATCTTTATTCTAACCTTTGTGGCTTTGTAAGAAAACAAGGAGCAGGTTTAGCGATATGATAACCTTGAGCATAATCTAAGCCAATCGAGCCTAATTTGTCTAAAATTTCTTTATTTTCTACAAACTCAGCGATTGTATGTAAGTTCATCACATGACCAATACGGTTAAAACTTTCCACAATAATTAAATCAATTTCACTGTGAACTATATTTCTCACAAAACTGCCATCAATTTTTAAAAAATCCACTGGAAAATGTTTAATATATTCAAAAGAGTTCATTCCTTTTCCAAAATCATCAATGGCAAAATAACAACCTAAATGTTTTAATTTTTTGATCAATTCAATGGCTTGATCATAGTTAGAAATTGCGGTATCTTCTGTAATTTCAAAACAAATAGTTTTCGTGGGAATTTGTGCTTGTTCTAATTGCCCTTGTAAAAACTCAAAAAAATCTCCATGATTAATACTAGATGCGGAAATGTTTAGGGCATATAAATTATGAGAATTAATTTGCTCTTCATATTGTTGATAATAAGCCCGATATTGACTAAAAAAATTAGTAATTACCCAACGATCGATCATGGGCATTAACTCATAACGTTCGGCAGAAGGTAGGAAAAAACCGGGGGCGACTAAATTACCTTGTTCATTTAATAAGCGTAATAAAATCTCATAATAAATTGGTTTATTCTTATCATTAATCGGTGTAACTTTTTGATAATAAAGAGAAAAACGATTATCTTCTAAAGCCTGATTAATTTGCACAACCCATTGTCTTTCATGGCGTTGTTTAACTAATTCTTGATCAGTAGGTTGATATACTTGCACAAAATTACGCCCTTTTCCTTTAGCAGCATAACAAGCGGCATCAGCTACAGCTAAAACGCTATTTTTATCCTGAATATTAGCATCAATAGCCACAACGCCAATACTAACCCCAATACTAAAGGTTTTATTTTTATAATTAAAACGAAAATTTTTAACCATTTCTCTAGTGCTTTCCGCAATTTCGATCGCCTTTTCGAGAGTACATTGATGAAGTAAAAAGGCAAATTCATCGCCTCCTAAACGAGCTAAAGTGTCAGTATCTCTGATTCTTTCTTGCAATAATTGAGTTATTTGACACAACAATTCATCCCCGGCACCATGACCACAAGTATCATTCACAATTTTAAATTGATCTAAATCTAAATAACATAAAACATGATGCTGATGCTTATTAATGGCGGAGGAAATAGCAGTTTCTAATTGTTGTTCAAAACCCAAACGATTTATTAATCCCGTGAGAGAATCATGGGTTGCTTGCCAAGATAATTGACGAGTAAAATTATAGGATTCGGTAATATCTCGAAAAATAATTACAGCACCAATAACATTACCGTCTCTATTTTGAATAGGAGCGGCGGAATTACTAACGGGAAATTCTGTACCATCATAAGATATTAATAAAGTATTACTAGCTAAGTTGATGATTCTTATTTGTTCTAAGGCTTCTAAAGTGGGATTTTCAACTATTTCATTCGTAAAATCACTAATAATGTGGAAAACTTCAAATAAATGTAATCCTTGGGCTTCTTTTTCATTCCAACCAGTCAAGGACTCCGCTACTGGATTAAGATAGGAAATATAGCCTTTGGTATTCGTGGTTATTACCGCATCTGCGATCGAGCTTAAAGTGACTTGGGCCAATTCTTTTTCAAAAAATAGAGCTTCTTGGGTACGTTTATGCTCCTCAATTTCTTGGGTTAAGCGTTGGTTTTTTTCCTCCATACTAAGGCGTAATTGTTGGATAGAAAGATGAGTGCTAACACGGGCTAAAACTTCCTCTATTTGAAAAGGTTTGGTAATATAATCTGCACCACCAAAGCTAAAACCTTGCATTTTATCGAAAATGTTACTTAATCCACTGAGAAAAATAATCGGTATTTGGGCTGTTTTAGGTTCTGCTTTAATTTGCCGACAAATTTCATAACCATTGAAGTCCGGAAGTTGAATATCGAGCAAAATTAAGTCAGGAATTTGAGCTTTTACGGCTCTTAATGCCATTGCCCCCGTTGTGCAGGAGCGTACTTTATAACCTGCTTCCTGTAAAGTATCTCTGAGAAGACGCAGATTGTCGAGTACATCGTCAACAATTAAAATACTACTTTGGTTTGGGGGTGTCATGGTGAAACAATTTATTTTATCTAGTTTTTTGCCTCTCCCTCAGTTAATTTTCTTCGTCATCCAAAGTAAGAGATCTACTCTAAAATATTAGCATTTATAAGGCTTTTAGAGAATCGAATTATTGAGATCAAGGAGATGGTATCGATCACCGAGAATAGCTGATTTGGTAAGACTTTTAAATATTTTTGCAAAGCTACTAAAGCCTTATGTCCATAAATTGCTTAGATGAAACAAAGAAATACACCTGCATTAGACATAGTAGTCAAACAGGTGTGCTAAAACTGTGGGTATAACCCCCCCCTAATTTTCAACTTGTTACAAGCCCTGATACATTATTTAAACTTAAGTCATTACCTCAAAGGCAACTCCTTCTAATTGAAATTGAGGAAAATTAGCAAGAATATTATTTTTTTCGGCTTCCCCTACAAAAAGATATGTACCTGGTTGCTGCATATTTTGAAAACGGTAAATGTCAATTCCTTTATTGGCATCTGCACCATAAACATAAAAGGCAATACCTTCTTCTACGAAATTAGGGAAGTTTTGGCGAATATTTTGGCTTTCTTGCTGCCCAGCAAATAAATATGTACCCGGAACGTTTTTATTTTGAAAAACGGTAAATCCGAATTAAATCGTCCCCTGGTTCAATTCCTACTTTAAAAGCAATACCTTCTTCTGCAAAATTAGGGAAGTTTTGGCGAATATTGCGACTTTCTTGCTCCCCCGCAAATAAATATGTACCTGGAACATTTTTATTTTGAAAACGAGTAACAGAAGAAGAATTCTCTAAAGAATCAGATTCTCTTGAAGAAGAGGAGTAATCAGAATAGCCTGAATAGTCAGAATTTCCTGAAAAATAAGAATTCTCTAAAGAATCAGAATAGCCTGAATAGTCGGAGTTTCCCGAAAAAGCAGAGTAATCAGAATAGCCTGAATAGTCGGAGTTTCCTGAAAAATAAGAGTCATCGGAAAAAGATTCAAAATATGCTGGATATTGCTCTTTTAGATTATTAAAATATTCTGGAAATTCGTTGATAAGAGAAGATGGAGGATTTAATGTGCTACCATACCACCAACCATTATTAGAGGGATTGTTAGTCATGGGGTCACCAATAAACTGGTTAAGAAATGAATTATCTCCGTTAGCTAGATCATTAATAGTATCCGTAATAGTTCGTGCGCCTGTTAAATCTATCCCTCTTTTGTCAGTTTCCGATTTTAACTATTATTAAATATTTTCAAACAGCTTGATAACTAAAGATTAAAGCATACTACAGAGTCAAATTTACTAATTTAAAGTTTCGATTTATTTCATATT
>NZ_VRZC01000082.1 GCF_016743215.1 Geminocystis sp. GBBB08 | reverse complement strand
GATTTAACATTTAGACTTTACTTTTTGATTTTCTTCATCTTAGCACTAATTTTACAATATTAATAACTAAATTGTAAATATAAAGCCGTCCTAGAAGGACGGGGTTTTAAACCCAATTTTTTGATAATTAATAATAAAAAAATTCAGGGTTTATTAATTTTTCCCCTTCAAAATGAACAATCTAAAGAAACTGCTGCTACATTTAATCGATATATTCAAGGAGAATGAAAACTCTTATGATAAACTGATTAATTTCAGAAAATTTCAGATTATATTAACACTTAAAAAGTATGTTGGGTTTATTTTTTTTCAACCCAACCTACGATATGAGTTATTATCTTTTTTACTGTAGCAATCTTTTTTGAATTGGGTATGAGAAGAAATATTGCACTTATTTGTACACAGAAAAACCTGGACATAACCTCAAAAAATTTGAAAAAATGTCTAAATTCAACTAAAATTGTCTAATTTTATTGATACAGTCAGTTAACTTTTTATTAAGCATATAATAACTGTTCTGGCAATACATAAATATTTTCTGTTGTTTTCACAGAAGGAATATATTTTTGGATGATAGGGGTTAATTTCTCAAGACTTGACTCTTTACAGAATATGTCATTTGCTTGAATAAAACTAGCATATTCCCGTTCAGACTGATTGTCATTATCTGTTAAAAGAACAATTGGTATTTCATTTAAACAGGTAGTTGAGCGTAAAAACTTACAAACACTATAACCATCAACGGTAGGCATTTTAGTGTCTAATAAGATTAAAGCAGGTTTTTGATCTATTAATTTTCCCATCCCTGAAATCGGCTCGGTAATACCGAATATATTGTAGTTTGAATCTTCTAAGAATTTTCCTAATTTTGATTGAAATAAAGCCGAATCATCAATAATTGCAATCAAATACTGTTTGGTAAATTCAGACAAATTCAGAACGGAATTAGAAGATTTTTTGACAGAATTAGAGGTTATTACTTCTGATTTATTCTCCTTGATTGATGAATCATTAACCCATTTTAATTCAATCAGGTTTTCTTTAATTAAATGGGATACAGAAAATGCGACGTCTGCAATATACTTTTGCTCTTCCGTTGCAATTTCCCAAAGAGTATGATTACCTTCAAAATAATGAGATGATAAAGGTAGAGACTCTCTATTTTGCTCACTTTTTAAATAAGGAGATAAGTTCAGATTTAATGAACCTAAACCTAAAGAATCCCAATTTTTTTTCTTTTGGACGACATCCTTTAATAACAAACGGAATTCATCTTGATTTAAACCCAAATCTTTAGAATAGTTATATTTATTTGTTTTATCTTTAACAAGTCTATATTTAAAATCACTGCTAGTGCAAAGTTCAAAAAAACATTGAGTTAGTATTTCTTTGATAAAAGTATTCACTTCTACTAAACTTATTTCTTTTTTTTCCAAACCCTGATTAAGTCTTTTAACTTCCCATAATTGTTCTAGGGCAATACTATTAGTTTCTATATTGGAAGAATCCCATTTAGGTAAATATTTGTTGGTTTTTTTCTGCCAATGTCTTAACCGATTATGTTGATAATTAACGTAAATTATTTTACCTTCACAAAAGTGAATTTTTTTACCGAAATTCTCATTAGAGATTGTAATGTATCCTGAAATCTGGTCTTGAAATATTTTTTCAATACTGTTTATTAACGGGACAAAAGATTTTGGATAACTCATGATGGAATCCTCGATTACTAATTATCTAATTAGATCCTATCGATAAATTGTGGAGAAATTGTGGAGAAATTGAAAATATTTACGTCTAAAATATTAAGTTTTAATAACAACCAGCTATCAGCTATCAGTAGTCAGTTTTAAGGTATAGTAGGATTTACAGATTTATTTTTTAATCTTTAATTCTTCAGAAATGATTTAGGATTGCTATAGTTTCAAATTAATTGTATTTACAAATCCGCTCTTTCCTCTTCGCTTTCCCCGCAACTTCTGCAAGAAGTCTATATAATTAAGGTTTTTCATTTTTTTTCAAGCCAATGGGATAAGAAGGAGGTATTCCTTGAAGACGAATTATGGCATTCATAACTTCTTTAACCACGGGTGCAGCTACCGTTGAGCCAAAGGTATTTGCCCCTTTTGGTTCATCTACTACTGCCAAAACTACATATTGAGGATTATCGGTAGGCAATATAGCAATAAAACTGGTAATTTTAGCGTTAGCTTGGTATCTACCTCTGCCGTCATGTTTTTGAGCCGTGCCCGTTTTCCCGCCGATGTGATAACCGTCAATTTGTGCAGCTGCACCAGTCCCATTGTCAACTACTGATTGCATCATTTTTATCACACTATGG
This sequence comes from Geminocystis sp. GBBB08, assembly GCF_016743215.1. Classification (GTDB taxonomy): domain Bacteria; phylum Cyanobacteriota; class Cyanobacteriia; order Cyanobacteriales; family Cyanobacteriaceae; genus Geminocystis. The sequence goes on along the minus strand of NZ_VRZC01000082.1, from coordinate 14,004 downwards.
GCTGAACTTTCCTTAAATAGTTGTTTTGTTGGCAGTTTTGGAATTAATTCTAATTCACCATTTTGGTTAATTAAACCTTCAACTACATGGGGGGTGACTAATTTTCCGCCGTTAGCTAAAGCTGCGTGTAATTGTACTAATTTTAGTGGTGTTAATGACAATCCCTGACCAAAAGCGGATACTGCTGGTTCAATGTTTCGGGCTGTAAAGATTTCCTTCGGTTTTAAATATCCTGTTGCCTCAAAGGGTAAATCTAATCCCATGAGTCTATTCAGTCCTAATTCTTCTAATCGTTGATAGTATTTTAATCTACTAATCTTTTGCATTATGTGAATCATTCCTGTATTACTTGATGCTTCTAAGACTTTGGTCACATTTACCCAACCTTTGCCTGTTTTTGAAGCGTTAGCAATGGGCCAACCATCTATAACAGTGCTAGGGGAATCTAAGACACTAGAGTTAGGATTAATTACTCCTTCATCTAAGGCGATAGCCACATTTATGGGTTTAAAAGTCGATCCGGGTTCGTAGCTATCGGTAACAGCCCAGTTTTTATATAAAGCAAAATCAAAAAGAGAATATTGGTTAGGGTTGTAAGTTGGTTCACAAGCTAAGGCAATCAGTGCGCCTGTGTGAACATCCATAACGATAACGGCTCCCCTTTTAGCATTAAACTTTTTAAGTTGAGCTTTGAGGGCATCTCGTGTGGCTCTTTGTATCCGTAAATCTAATGTTAGTTTTAATTGTAAATCGTCTAATTGTATAACGCCTTCAGGTAAAGATGCTGGAATGGTTGCCCCTTGTCCATCTCTTTTTACGGTTAACATAGACTTCATGGCTACGGTAGAAAGATCTCTTTCTAAGAGTTTTTCTTGGCTATATTCAATTCCTGCTTGTCCGGAATGTTCTGTATCTACATAGCCGATAATGTCTCCAAGAAGTTCGCCTTGGGGATAAAAACGGGCATAACGTCTTTCTAAATCAATTCCTTCTAATCCTAATCCTTTAATTTTATTCCCTTGATCTTCAGTGATAGTTTTTCCTAATAAAACCCCTGTATCTTTACTGTTAAGTAGTTTTAAAATCTCATTTTTATCTCGATTAATTAATATTTTAGCTAAATCTTCCGCTACAATCGCCTTATCTTTGGATAACATTTTCGGATGAACGTAAATAGTATAAACTACTTTATCTAAAGCCACTACATTACCTCTACTATCAACTACAGAACGACGAGGTATATAAGGACGAAAATTATAGGTTTGTTGTTGTTTTGCTTTATTTGATAATTCTTCTCCTTGTTCAATTTGTAATTGATATAATCTAAATATTAATGCCCCAGAGCTTAAAATTAGTATTAACCAAACAATCACTAATCGGATGATGGCATCAGAGTTAATAGATTTAAGAAGATTATCTGAATTTTTGCGGTGATGGTGAGACTGATGAAACCAAATTTTAAACAAAGCCGATTTTTCAATTATTTTATGGCGATTGACGTTCATCATTGATTAATATGCTATAGGGGAAATCTTGTCGATGTGTTTAGGTATGGGAGAATTAGACCGTTTTAATTCTATTGGTTTTGGGTTACTATCAGGTAAAAAGATCGGTGGTTGGGTAGCATCTGGATTGACAAAACCAGAACCAGATTGATTTGCTGATTCTGCTAACTGATTCTTCATTATCTCATCAGTGAAACTAAATTGTCTTTCTTGTTTTTGTAAATTTTGTAATTCTTGATATTTCTGCGTCCACAACTTTGGTGCATAAACTGTCATACCATAGAGAATAAAAGCTATAGCCACCGAAAGATAACAAACCAAAGAAGAAGTATTACCGATGATAATTAAACATTTGAGTAAAAATGGACGATTTTGATGATTAATTTTCAAGGCTTTATTTTGAGAATCTAATCTTTTTGGGGATTTATTTCTGAGATATTTTTTCTTGGTAACTAAATCCCTTTGAGGTTGGGATTTTGTCTTCATCATGGTGGCTTGATTTTTTTCACGCATTAAGATGTCTTGAGCTAACATACAAGTAATCTAAATTAGAAGGAAACTAACTAATATTAGCAAATATAACAAAAAGAGGTATTTTTTCTTCAGAAATAATTTAGTATAATGGTTTATTTAATTAAATAATAATCTTATGGAAGGAAATCAAGAAGTTAAACTTCAGCTTAATCAAGTTTTAGAGCTAAAATTAACCGCTATTAATCAATTTTTTCTCCATGCTAGAATGTGTAAAAGTTGGGGATTAAATAAACTAAATGAGTCTGAGTATCGTTATTCCATTAAGTTAATGAAACAGGCTGACAAAATTATTGAGCGTGTGTTTTTTCTCGAAGGTTTACCCAATTTACAAAGTTTAGGTAAATTACTCATTGGTGAAAATGTACCTGAAATAGTTGCTAATGATTTAACGATAACAATGGGAATTGCGGATAGTTTGCGTAATTCGATTAATCATTGTGAATCTTTACAAGATTATGTTAGTCGAGATTTATTAACGGAATTATTAGAAGAAACTGAGGAAGAAATTGATTGGTTGGAATCTCAACAGTGGTTAATATCCAATTCAGGCATCGAAAATTATTTACAGTCTATGATTTAATTGTATATTTAGGAGTATTTTAATGAAAGGTAATAAAAAAGTTATTAAACAATTGCAAAAACTATTACGCAGTGAGTTATCCGCTAGAGATCAATATTTTACCCATTCACGAATGTATGACGATTGGGGTTTAACTAAACTTTATGAGCGTATTGATCATGAAATGCACGATGAAACCGAACACGCTGATAAATTAATTAAGCGTTTACTATTTTTAGAAACTACTCCTGATTTAGCTGATCAAGAAGGCTTGAAAATTGGTTCTAATGTACCTGAAATGCTCCAAAATGATCTTGATTTGGAATATAAAGTTATCGGTGATGTAAAAGAGGCGATCGCCATTTGTGAACAAGAGCAAGATTACCAAACCAGAGAGATATTAAGAGTAATTTTAGGAGATACAGAAGAAGATCATGCTTACTGGTTAGAAAAACAGTTAGGATTGATTGATAAAATTGGTTTACCTAACTATTTACAATCACAAATGTAAAAAAAATTAGGTGTTAGGTGTTAGAATCATTCTGAAATAACAATACATACTTTTCATCAAATGATGCTCAGTGATTAGGGTGAGATACGTTCGCTTGATTCTTTTAATTTTAATAAAATAACCTATATAACTATGATTAAAACCTTAATGAAATGGTCTTTAGAGGAATATCATAATCTTATTAATAATGGAGTATTAGATCATAAAAATGTAGAATTATTAGAAAGAGAATTGATCGAAATGCCACCAGAAAGCCCATTACATAGCTATACAACCAGAAATTGTTCTGACTATCTTCGTGAACGGTTAAAGGGATTAGCATTAGTGATAGAAGCTCATCCTATAACTCTAACAAATTCTGAACCTGAACCTGATTTAGCTATTGTAAAACTTCCAGCCCATCAATACAAAAATAGACATCCATCTGCCGAAGATATTTTCTGGTTAGTTGAAATATCAAATAAGACGTTAAACTATGATCTTCGTGAAAAGAAAAAAATTTATGCAAAAGAAGGTATAAAAGAATAGTGGGTTGCGGATATTAACAACCATCAAATTCATATTTTTTTGAATCCTAAAAATGGTGATTATTGTACCAAGATAGTTGTTTCTGATGGCATCATTCAAACTCAATCTTTTCCTGATTTAGAATTATCAATTAAACAGTTATTTTTGTGGTAAAAAATTATAAAAAATGGAGAGAATAACAGTTAAGTTACTATGAATAATATAGCAATCCTAAATCTTTTGTAATATATATTGAAAATATATGGATACCTTTGATTATTCATCGGCGAGAATGTATCTACAAGAAAAACAGAATACTTTAAAAGCTAAACGTTTTGAATTGTGGAAAAAAGCGCAACAAGATGCCGCTCAAATTATAGAGATGATTGTTCAGAAATATAAACCAAAAAGGATTATTCAATGGGGCTCGGTATTAGAGTCAAAACATTTTTCTGAGGCTTCTGATATTGATTTAGCCATTGAAGGAGTAAGCTCAATGGAATTTATGGATATATTTGCTGATGCAGAAAACATGACTACTTTTTCTTTAGATTTAATTCGTTGGGAAAATATCCATTCTTCTTTTCAAAAAATTATTTTCATGAAAGGGAAAATTGTCTATGAAAAAAGATGAATTATTATTGTTAGTAGGAGAAATTAAAAATAGTCAGGTGGTATTGGGTAATATAAACAGTTTATATGTTTCTTATAATCCAATGTTTGTTGATGAAGATAAACGAGATTTAAGGGATGCCGTATTATTAACAGAAATTTTGTGCAACACTTATACTTGTCTAGAAACTATTTTATTTCGCATCTCTAGGGCATTTGAGAATCATTTAGATGCGCAACAGTGGCACAAGGAATTATTAGGAAAAATGCGTATTGAGATACCGGGTATTCGTAAAGCAGTTTTATCCCATGAATCTTATTTATTACTAGATGAATTGAGAAGATTTCGACATTTCAAAAGATACTATTTTGATTTTGAATATGACTGGGCTAAACTAAATTACCTAAAAATAGTATATGAAAAGTTAGTACCTTTGATTCATAAGGAATTAGATTCTTATGCAGATTTTGTATTGAAATTGACGAATCCAAAATAATTCATAATCTTCTTACTAAAGTTACGTTTAATTGTATGATAATTATCGATGGCAGATTGTAGGGAGATAAGCCTCTAAATATGACTTTTATAGTATTTCTTTTTATTGGTAGTTTTTTACTAAGTTTATTATTAGTGTTTTTGATAAAACAGAATTTTAGTAAACAACTTTTAGATATTCCCAATGAGCGTAGTTCTCATGTTAGCCCAACTCCGAGGGGAGGAGGTTTAGGATTTGTCATCACCTTTATTCTCGGTATTGTTATCTTGATCTTCTTTCCTGTCTTACCGGTGAAAATTGATCCTCTATTGCCTTTAATTCTTTTACCCTTAGCTATTGTAGGCTTTTTAGATGATCGCTATAATTTGCCGTCTATTCTTCGTTACGGAGTACAATTAGGTGTCGCTATTTTTGCCATTATCCGTTACGGAATTTTTCCCCAACCTTGGTTAACTAATTATGGTTTTATTGGTATTATTTTGGCAATAATTTTAACTCTCATAGCTTTTACTGCCTTGATTAACTTCTACAATTTTATGGATGGTTTAGATGGTATTGTCGCAGGGGTTTGTGTTGTACAACTATCATTTATTACATTTTATTTACATCAATACGAATGGTTAATTTTAATAGCCGCTTTATTAGGATTTTTGTATTGGAATTGGTCTCCTGCTAAAATATTCATGGGAGATGTTGGGAGTACATTTTTAGGGGCTGTTATTCCCATCGCACTAATTCAATCTTCAGATGTTACTATAGCTTGGTCAAGTTTAGCTATTGTTTTGCCTATTGCTGGTGATACCATTTATACTCTTATTATTAGGTTACGGAAGAGAGAAAATATTTTTCAAGCACATCGCTCTCATATTTTTCAAAGACTACAACAATCAGGATGGAGTCATCAAACAGTAGCCTTGAGTTATATTTTGCTGACATTAATTATCGGATGTTTAATATTTTATTACAATATTTATGGTGCTTTATTGAGCTTAATATTAACCGTTATTTTAATCATTATCAGTGAACTTTATTTAAAATTAAACGTGAATTATTCATAACGTAAAAAGATGAAAATATTAGTAACAGGTGCTGCTGGATTTGTGGGATTTTATTTAAGTCAAAAACTTTTATCTTTAGGTAATGAAGTTATTGGTTTAGATAACCTTAATGATTATTATGATGTCTCTTTAAAAACTGCTAGATTAAGTCAAATACAAGAAGAAAAAGATTTTACTTTTCATAAATTAGATTTAACGGATAGAGACAAGATTGAACAACTCTTCGCCGAAAATAAATTTGATATAGTCGTAAATCTTGCTGCCCAGGCTGGGGTTAGATATTCCTTACAAAATCCTCATGCTTATGTTGATAGTAACCTTGTGGGATTTATGAATATTTTAGAATCTTGTCGTGATCATAATATCAAACATCTTGTTTTTGCTTCCTCTAGTTCTGTTTACGGAGCAAACACAAAAATTCCTTTTTCCACCTCTGACAATGTAGATCATCCCGTAAGTCTTTATGCTGCCACAAAAAAAGCCAATGAATTAATGGCTCATACCTACAGTCACTTATATAATTTACCCTGTACAGGTTTACGCTTTTTTACAGTATATGGTCCTTGGGGCAGACCAGATATGGCATATTTCTTGTTCACAAAGGCGATTTTGGAGAAAAAACCCATAAAAGTCTTTAACTATGGCAAAATGAGGCGGGATTTTACCTATATAGACGATATTGTAGAGGGGGTGGTAAGGGTGATAAATCACATTCCTCATCATAATTCTAATTGGTCTGGGGCAAATCCAGATCCAAGTATCAGCAACGCCCCTTATAAAATATATAATATCGGCAATAATCAACCAGTTGAGTTAATTAAGTTTATCGAAACTATTGAAAATTGTCTAGGAATTAAAGCCAACAAAAATCTGTTACCGATACAACCCGGAGATGTGCCTGTTACTTATGCAGATGTTGATGATTTAGTCAATGATGTTGGTTTTAAACCTAATACACCTATTGAGGTTGGTATTGAAAAATTTGTAAATTGGTATAAGAATTATTATTTTTGACACTCACTCGTTAAGACAAGGTGTCAGGTATCAGGTGTTAGGTATCAGGTAAAGATAAGGTAAAAAACTTATTCTAATTGATTTTATCAAAATTAAATTAAGTAATTAATTAATTCTAAACTCCGAATTGTTAACCTGAAACCTGAAACCTATTAACCTCATCAATTTATGGCGAGGCGATCGAATTACTCAAAACCCTTAACTGGCAAGGTTAATCAGTTGTTTTATTACTTCTTTCCCCGAATCTAAATTCAAGGGTTTACTGCTATTGGTGAGAATTTGTCTGCCTACAACGTTCATACCAATATAGGATAATTGAGATCTCATGGCTAATAAAACATATTGTCCGCCTCCACCACTATAGGTAGCAACGATTGCTGGTTTACCATTAAAACAACCTCGCCAATCATCGCCACTGACGCTTAACCAAGCGATGGCATTATTTAAAGTAGGGGGAATACTACCATTATATTCAGGCGCAACAAAAATCATTCCATCAGTATTAATTAAAGTCTGAGCTAATTGTGTTACTTTATGAGGAATACCATATTGTGCTTGAACTTTGGGAGTATAGAGAGGTAAATCTTCCTCTACCAAATCGATAATTTGAGTTGTTTGCCCCATTTCTAAAGCAATCTTGTTAAGTTGATGTGCTAATGCTAAATTTTTATTGTTACTAGCGACAATGATAGAGATTTTCATTTTATATTTGTGATGGAAAAAAATAAGTAATTGTTTTTTAGATTAGTATGTTTAAGAATTTGCTCTAAAATTATAAACTTGATTAAGGATCAATTCTCTGTGATTAAATTACCTTTGTTTGTTCAAAAATAGCTTTTTCAACTTCTTCAATGGTATTTTCTGCCTTAATGGTAATTAAGGTATGTTTTTTTTCATAATATTCTAAAATCGGACTTGTTCTTTGCTTAAATAACTCAATTCTTTTTTTTATTACTTCTAATTGATCATCGATATTACCCCTTGATAAAGAGCGTTTAATCATGGTTTCTTCCCTAACATCTAAGTAGATAGCGTAACTAATTTTTTGCTCTAAATCTTCTAATAAAAAATCTAATTCTTCGGCTTGAAATGCTGTACGAGGATAACCTTCTAAAACCCAACCTTTCGCAATATCTTTTTGTATTAAACGATTTTTCATAAATTCTATCATCATGCGATCGGGTAATAATTCACCTTTTTCTACATATTCTTTTGCTTTTTTTCCTAATTCATCATCCCTAGCAATGGCTTGACGTAAAATATCTCCTGTGGCAATAATTGTTAGATCAAGATCTTTACTAATTTTCAAGGCTTGAGTACCTTTTCCTGAACCTGGTCCTCCTAACATAATTAATTTAACCATAAAATTATAATGAAAATTTATCATAAAAATATTACTCATTTATTATATCTAAAGTAGATGATTTAGCTAAAGTAGAAATGGGTATTTCTTCTACCTCTTGTAACTTATCTAAGCTAAAACGAGAAGATTGAATATTGCCCGATAAACGTTTGAGTAAGTCAGGGCGAGAATCAAATAATAAATAAATAACTTCATCGTCTATTTTCCATTCTTCTCCCACGGTTAATATTTGTAATTTACCCTCTCTTTTGACTAATAAAGGTAATAATTCTCCTCCATTAATCATGGTTTTAAGATGAATTTGTTGTAAATCCATAGCATTAGGTTTAATCATAGTTTTACCTAACTTAAATTGTCCATCAATGATATACTGATTCCATGTTTTAATGGCGAATTCAGAAATAAAAGCCTGATTAATTTTTTGTTTATTAGTTTTAATATTATGATCATCATTATGGGGAAAAACGGCGACAATTTTTGCTAGTGCAAATTCTTCGGAAGCTCGTTGTGCAATCATTAAATTAACATTGCCGTTATTCGTAAGACAGATTAAAGTGCCAAAGGATTCTATTCCCGCTTCTTCTAACACTTGAGGATCTAAAGCACTACTTTGAACTACTGGTAAGTTATCTTTTTTGGCTTTTTCACAAGCCTCTTTATCAGTATCAATTAAAATAACGGATTCTCCTGCGGTGATAAATAAATTAGCCATTAAACGCCCTAAAGGATTACAACCAATAATCATCGCTCCAGTAGTGTTATTAGAACTAATTTTTAATAAGTTTACCACTGCACCAGCACTTAAGCCTTGAATAAATACTGTCATCATAATAGTTAAAAATACTAATCCTTTGATAGAATCACCACCGTTAATACCATTTTGAGTCAGTAAAATTGAGAATAAAGAGGCAACGGAAGCAGAAACAATACCACGAGGTGCAATCCATGATAAAAAGCATTTTTGTCGCCAATTCATGCCATTTCCCCAAGTGCAAATTAAAATATTGAGGGGACGAACTATTAACATCAAAACCAACACTGTTAATACACTTCCCCAACCAAGGGCAAAAATACTGGCAATAGATAAATCTGCCGCTAAAAGAATAAATAAAACTGATACTCCTAAAACTGTTAATTGCCCTTTAAAACGTAATAATAATCTTTCTTCAGGAATAGCAAAAGCCCTTAACACAATCCCCGCTATAACTGTTGCCATTAATCCTGATTCACTGATAATGGTTTGGGATAGTCCAAATGTACCCCAAACTCCGGCTAATACCACTAAATTTTTTAAGTCATCGGCAACAAAATTGGCTTTTTTCTGAAATGTGCCTAATAACCATCCACTAATACCACCAATAATAGTGCCTATACCTAAACGAAATAATAAGCCTGAAATAATTTCTAAGGAATTGGGAGATTGGTTAAGAATAGTATCTAATACTACCACGGCTAACATTGCACCTACAGGATCAATTAAAACTCCTTCTCCCTCTAGTAATGTGGCAACTCTCCTATCTACTGTTACCTGTTTTAAAAGTGGTCCTATTACTGTAGGCCCTGTTACTACCACTAAAGAGGCATATAAAAAAGCAATTTGCCAAGGAAACTCTCCTAACCAATGGGCTGCCATTCCTCCCCCTAAAAAGGTGATTAAAGTGCCGATAGTAACTAAATTACGAATACTTCCTGAGACTCTTCCTAATTCTTTTAATTCGAGATTTAATCCTCCTTCAAAAAGGATAATTGCCACAGCTAACGCCACTAAAACTTCTAGCCCAATTCCTAATAATTCTGGATGTAATATTTCTAATCCATCTCTACCTAAAGCAATGCCAAAGATAAGTAGAAAAACGATACTGGGTATTTTTAAGTATTCCCCTAATACTTGAGCGCTAATTCCGGCTACAACCGTTATCACAATTTGTATGGTAAGCGCAAATGATCCATCCATGATAATTTTGAATTTAGGTTAAAGTTGTATTGGTTATAATAACAGGATTATAAGGAAAAGAGTCATGATTAAGTTAAATGAAACAGAAAAAAAATTTTTAGCAATAAAAAACTATTGACAATTACAAAACCATCAATTATATTGAAATAAAATTGGGTAATTTTTTTTATAACTCATCAGTGACTATCTAAAAAACTAAATAATAATTAACACCTTTAAATATTTATAAATATGAAAAATTTAACGATGAAAAGTAACCAAATTTTAAATTTTTGTTTGTTATCAACACCTATTGTCTTAACTTCTTCTTTGTTTAATTTTTGGCAACTTCAACCTGTTAAAGCATCAGAAAGTCAAGAAATTAATCTTACTATTATTAACCCTAATTCTAATGAAATCAGTGATTATCCCAATTTAGAAAAAAATGAAGATGGTGATTTTGTGCTTAATTTTACCGATGAAGAAAGTGATTCTGCTATAAAAATGTTTGGTTGTGATTGCCCAGCATCTCTAAATAAATTAAAAAAATTAAGAGGGTTGACAAGAGGAGTTTATGGTGAAATATTAAATGATCAAACTATGATGGCAACTTGTCCTCATCAACAGTATTTAGGTGTATAAATTCCCTAATAATTAACTTTAATAATTGTTCAATCTTCATGGGAGTTTTGATTTTGTGTAACACTAAAATAACTATTTATTATCAAAAATTGATGATAAGCCTTTAAATATGATAAAATGGTAAAGCTGAAAAATCCTAAACATTATGCAAGATCAGCATTTTAGCAATCTAGGAACAGAGAAAAATTAGAGATATTTTGTTTATATTTATAGGAAAAAATTATGGTAGCTGTAGCTAATTCTATCTCATCATATGAGAATACGACACAAGCGATCGCAAAGGAATTAATCCAAGCCACAAGGCAAAAAGGTAATATTTTCAGTCAGTTAAAAGAACAAATACAGTTTGATGATAAACTCATGAATTGGACAATGAGTAATCCTGGCTTAAGGGTACAATTGTTTAGATTTATCGATGCGTTACCTGCATTAAAAAGTAACAGTGAAATTGCTCGTCATTTACAACAGTATTTAACGACTGAAGAAGTAGAATTACCTGACGCACTTAAAGGTATTTTAAATTTTACAGAACCAAATACCCCTCCTGCTCAAATTGCTTCCGCAACCATAACTAAAGCAGTGGAAACCCTAGCTTATAAATATATCTCAGGGGAAACGATCAAAGAAGTAATTAAAGCCGTAGAAAGAATACGCAAAGAAAAGATGTGTTTCTCCATTGATTTATTAGGAGAAGCGGTTATAACGGAAGTAGAAGCTCAATCTTATCTGCAAAATTACCTTGATTTAATCACTCAATTAAGCAATCAAGCTCAAAAATGGTCAAATATTACGGAAATTGATGTCGCAGACGGTGAAAATCTCCCGAAAGTGCAAGTATCTGTCAAGTTAACTGCATTTTACTCTCAATTTGACCCCATCGATCCTGAAGGTAGTAAAATTAAAGTTTGCGATCGCATCCGAACTCTATTACGCCACGCTAAAGATCATAACACTGCGGTTCACTTCGACATCGAGCAGTATGTATATAAAGACGTGGTTATCTCCATTTTGCGAGAGTTGTTGATGGAAGAAGAATTTAAAACCCGTACAGATATTGGAGTTACTTTACAAGCCTATCTGAGGGATTCTGAAGACGATTTAAAAGGGTGGATTAATTGGGCAAAAAAACGAGCTTATCCTATTACCATCAGACTGGTGAAGGGTGCATATTGGGATCAAGAAACCATCAAATCTCGTCAAAATCACTGGCAACAACCCGTATTTAATGATAAAGCGGAAACAGACATCAATTATGAAAAGTTAACTCGTCTTCTCCTCGAAAATCACGATTATTTAAACAGTGCGATCGCTTCCCATAATGTGCGCACTCAAGCTAATGCCATCGCCATAGCAGAAACGCTAAAAATTCCCAAACGCAAATTTGAGTGTCAGATACTCTACGGTATGGGAGAAACTTTAGCTAGGGCAATCGTTAAAAGAGGACATCGTGTAAGGGTTTATGCACCTTATGGGCAGTTATTACCGGGTATGGCTTATCTTATTCGTCGTTTACTCGAAAATACTGCTAATAGCTCCTTTTTACGCCAAAATGCAGAAGAAAAACCCATAGAAGAATTAGTCGCACCCCCAACGTTAAAAGTCTCCCTTATCAAGGGGGATTTAGGGGGATCAAATTTTGAGGGCACACCAGATACGGATTATGGTAGGGAGTCTAACTTGACAAAAGCGAGACAAGGGTTGACTATAGTCCACAATCAGCTAGGTAAAACTTATCTACCCTTAATTAACGGTAAATATGTGGAAACTGAGGAATATATCGATTCCGTTAACCCTTCCAATCCCAGTGAAATTGTCGGTAAAATTGGCTTAATTTCCCTTTCTCAAGCAGACGAAGCTATGAATAGTGCCAAAAAAGCCTTTAAAACATGGAGTAAGACAACGGCGAAGGAAAGGGCAGATATTTTACGCAAGGCTGGGGATATTATCGAATCCCGTCGCCACGAATTAACTGCTTGGATGTGCTACGAAGTTGGTAAAATTTTAAAAGAGGGTGATCCTGAAATCTCTGAAGCTATTGATTTTTGCCGTTATTATGCCTCAGAAATGGAAAGGCTCGATCAAGGTTATAATTATGATGTAGCTGGAGAAATAGACAGGTACTTCTATCAACCTCGTGGCATTGCTTTAATTGTCTCCCCTTGGAATTTTCCCTTTGCCATCGCTATGGGAATGACAGTCGCTGCTTTAGTTGCCGGAAATTGTGCTTTACTAAAACCTGCCGCCACTAGCACAGTAATTGGAGCAAAAATTGCAGAAATTTTGACAGAAGCGGGGATTCCTGACGGAGTTTTTCAGTATATACCGGGTAAAGGTTCAGTTATTGGCGATTATCTCGTTAAACATCCTGATATTCACCTTATCGCTTTTACTGGTTCTAGGGAAGTCGGTTGTAAAATTTATGCTGATGCGGCCATCTTGCAACCAAAACAACGTCACCTTAAACGAGTTATTGCGGAAATGGGCGGTAAGAATGCCATTATTATTGATGAGAGTGCCGATTTAGATCAAGCGGTGGCGGGGGTTGTGCAATCTGCTTTCGGTTTCAGTGGACAAAAATGTTCGGCTTGTTCTCGTGCCATCGGGCTTTCAACGGTATATGATAATTTTGTGGAGAGATTGACAGAAGCGGTAAAATCCATCAATGTGGGTGATGCTAAAAATCCTAGCACAAAAGTGGGCCCTGTTATCGATGCGATCGCCCAAAAACGGATTTTAGAATATATTGAGAAAGGTAAACAAGAAGGTAAACTAGCTATTCAGGTGATAACTCCCGAAAACGGTTATTTTGTACCGCCCACCGTTGTTGTGGATATTCCCGAAAATGCTACTATTGCCCAAGAGGAAATATTTGGCCCTGTTTTAGCCGTCATCAAAGCCAATAATTTCGATCATGCTTTAGCCATTGCTAACGGTACGGATTACGCTTTAACAGGGGGTTTATATTCTCGTACTCCTGAACACATTGATCGAGCTTACAAAGAATTTGAAGTAGGCAACCTTTATATTAATCGTGGTATTACAGGTGCGATCGTTGCTCGTCAACCCTTTGGAGGTTTTAAATTATCAGGAGTTGGCTCAAAAGCAGGAGGGCCTGATTATCTGTTACAATTTTTAGAACCGAGAGTTGTAACTGAAAATATCCAACGTCAAGGTTTTGCCCCCATCGAAGGCGCTGATTATTGATTCCCTAACCTCTTTGAAAGGAGGAACAATATAACTAACTGTAGGGTGGGCAATGCTCACCTTAA
>NZ_VRZC01000081.1 GCF_016743215.1 Geminocystis sp. GBBB08 | reverse complement strand
TTTAAAAGCGGTGGGACACATCGCTATAGCTTCTGGAGAGAGAGTAAGACCGAGTAAAGGTACTGCTTTTACAAGGCATCACTTAGTGAAGGAAGAATCCTAGCCGTGATAGGCGGGGAGTTGTCAAATAATGTTAGTGAAATAAATTAACTGTTTGTGAGGGTAAAATAGATGAAAATAATTATTTGGATGTTATTAATTATTAGTACTTTTATGGTTGGTTGCGATGCCAACAGCACACAAAGCGTACGCCAAACATTAGAAGGTTTAAACCTAAAAATTAATGCAGAGATAAAGTCTGATTATGACAAAGAAAAAAAAGCTTCTGAAGAAATCAAAAAAGCCGAAGAAGAATCAACTTCTACAAGCACAGAAAAAGCGGAAGTAAAATCAGACAATGAATCTCAAGTTGTTGATCAAAAAGCCTCTGAAAAGGTAGAAGATAGAACAGAAAATGACGAAGATAAACCGATGGCATTTAAAGAAATTACAGAATGTTCAAAAGCTGGTATTACAGCTAAAACTAACGAAATTTTTTATGCTGAAAATTCTCAAGTAAAATCTATAGATTCTAAGAATGAAAAACAACTAAAAGCATGGAAAAAAATCTATGGAGAAGTGGAAAAAGATTGTAACAATTAAAACTGCTATTTATAATAGAAGTCGATGAGTATATCAGAACCAATAATAGAATTAAAGGGAGTTTCTAAATCCTTCGGTGATAAAGTTATTTTAGATAATGCGGATTTAAAAATTTATGAAGGTGATGCTTTAGTAATTATTGGTCCTAGTGGTACAGGTAAATCAACTATTTTGAGAATTATAGCAGGTTTAACCGAACCGGATGAAGGAGAGATATATATTAGAGGACAAAAAAGAGTAGGATTGATAGAAGATCATCAAAACTCGATGATCATTAGTATGGTATTTCAACAAGCTGCTTTATTTGACTCTTTAACAGTAAGAGAAAATATCGGCTTTTCCTTATACCAACATTCGCAATTATCCCATAATAAAATTAAAGAAATTGTTAATAATGCCTTAGAAATGGTAGGTTTACCCCTTGAAACGGCAAATCTTTACCCAGCGGAATTGTCAGGGGGGATGCGTAAAAGAGTTAGTTTTGCAAGAGCAATGATTTTTAATCCTGAAAAACCAGAAGAAAGACCTGAAGTTATTTTGTATGATGAACCAACTGCTGGTCTTGATCCCATTGCTTCTACGGTGGTAGAAGATTTAGTTCGCCATTTACAAAGTACTTGCAATGCTTGTAATGCTTATGTTATGGTGACACATCAAAATAGTACTATTCGTCGTACTGGCGATCGCTTAGTTTTTTTATATCATGGAAAATTTCAATGGGATGGTCATATTAAAGAAATTGACACTACAGATAATCCTCTAGTGAGACAATTTTTTAGTGCTAGTATTGAAGGACCGATTAAATAAGTAATTAGGGGTTGCCTCATAGTATTTTGGTGAGGGTAGGTATCAGGTGTTAGGTATCGGGTATCAGGTTAAATAATTATAAATCAAGGTGTTTAGTGTCATTCTTAACTTGATCAAGTATCTTTTGCTACCCTTGCTATAGTTTCAGAGAAAATCATCAGAAAAATGTGCAATTTTTGAATAAAATCGGTGAAAACTCGGCACTTTTTTGTTAATGTAATACGTCTAACCCCTGTATTTTAATAACCTTATGATTCCCAACAGCAACCTCTAATTAGGAATTGTTAATTAATTGTTCGCCTTTAATTAATTTTTGGGCAGCATTAAGTAATTCTTCTTCTAAATAAGGTTTAGTAAAATAGGCTTTTGCCCCTAAATCAGCGGCAATTTTTCGGTGTTTTTCTGCCCCACGAGATGTTACCATCGCTACGGGTAATTTCGATAATTTTTCGTCCTGTTGCATTTTAGCTAATAACTCTAAACCGTTCATGCGAGGCATTTCAATGTCACACAATAACAGATCACAAGGTAAACCTTCTGCTACTTTATCCCATGCGTCTTGCCCATCTCTAGCTTGTTCGACTTGATAACCCGCTTTTTTAAAAGTCATGGATAACATTTCTCTTACCACCACCGAATCGTCAATAATTAATACCATTGGTGCTGATTTGATTTTTTGCTTGACGTTAGAATTATTCTGTTGTTGAGGAGGTAAAGTAGATTTATTTACTTTAACCCTTGGTTTTTTAGTACTACCTTGTAACAATACTTCCCCTTCTACCATTCTTTTGGCTGAATCAATGAGATCTTTTTCTACATAGGGCTTAATCAGATAAGCTGAAGCTCCTAAATCCGCTGCAATTTTTTGATGTTTTTCTGCACCACGAGACGACAGAATTGCTACGGGGATATGGGATAAATCAGGATCTTCTTGCATATGCTGTAATAACTCTAATCCGTTCATGCGAGGCATTTCAATATCACAGAAAACAATGTCACAAGGCAAACCTGATTGTAATTTTTGCCATGCTTCTTGTCCGTCTCGGGCTTGTTCAACTCGATAATTCGATTTCTTGAAACTGATAGATAGCATTTCTCTTACGGTAATGGAGTCATCTACTATTAAGACTAAGGGTTGAGCTTTTGTTTTTTCAGCAATAGTGCGATCGCCATGAATACCATGGGGCATATCAACATGAACTTTAGTACTTAAGTTACCTTGAGCAATCTCAATCAGTTCAATAACATCGCCAATAGCCATAACAATACCATCACTGCGAACCGTTGCTCCTGCAATACCTTTAGGCTTAGGTAAGGGACCTGAAATTTGTTTAATAACGATTTCTTCTTGTCCTAATACTTGATCTACTTGAATTGCTAATAAATTATTACCCCCTCGTAAAATAACAATGGGAATAGTTTCCTCTTCTTGATTATTGGTATAAATAATACTACGAGTGATTTGACGGTTATAACTCATCAAAGTACTGAGAGGGCGAAAAGGTAATAAATTATTTTTCCAAAGAATACATTTTTGCCCTTGAGCATTAACTTTAATTTCATTGGCCGAATAGTCTTTTGTATCTTCAATTCCATCAATGGGGAAAGCGATACGAGCATTATCATTCATACAACATAAGGCTTTACCAATACTCAAAGTTAAAGGTAAGCGAATAGTAAAAGTTGTTCCTTGCCCCAGAGTTGAATCAACCGTGACACTACCTCTAATTTCGTTTAATTTAGTCCGCACAATATCTAAACCAACCCCTCTTCCCGCATGGCTATCAGCTTTTTCTTTAGTGGTAAAACCAGCGTTAAATAAAAACTCGTAAGTTTCTTGATCTTTTAAATTTTTAGCTTGTTCGGGGGTAATAAGTTTATTTTGAACCGCTTTTCTTTTGATTTTTTGAGGATCGATTCCAGCACCGTCATCAGAAATAGAAATTACAGTTTGTGGTCCTTGTAAAAAAGCTCTGACAGTAATTGTACCGATGGGAGGTTTTCCAATTTCTTCTCTTTCTTGGGGTAATTCAATACCATGAGTGATACAGTTTTTGGTTATTTGTAAAAGAGGGTCCCATAAATGCTCAAGGATCATTTTATCAATTAAAACGTCTCGCCCTTCAATTTTTAGTTGTACTTGTTTGTCATATCCCTGTGCAATTTTACGGATAGGTAAAGGAAGGCGATCGGCATTTTGAGCAAAAGCAACCATGCGAGATTTATTGATCTCTTCTTGTAACTGTGTTGTTACTTGACGCAAATTTCGACCTAATTGATCTGTTTCATCCACAAGGAATTGAATATCAGAAGTTGACTCTCTCACCCGTACAATTAACTCCAAAATATCTTGAGCTAAAAGGTGAAAGCCTGTAAAACGATCAAGCTCTAATTCATCTAATTCAGGTAAGTCAAATTGTTTACTTTCGCTATTATTACCATTATTTTTTTTACCACCATCACCAAGATAAATGGAATCATTTCTGCCTTCTGCCCTTGCTAATTGAGCTTTTACCGTAGCCTCATTTTTTTTCCGGCTATCAATTAAAGCACCTTCCATCAGACTTTTTTCATAGGTATCTTGCATCCTAGCACCTACATCGCTCAAATTTTGCACATGGGAAAGGAGATTATCTAAAAATTGTCTTAATTTATCCTGATCTTCTTCTAAGCGGTTACGACGAACTACCATTTCTCCTACAAGGTTATTTAAGTTATCCAGTTGTTTAACTGGTACTCTCATACTCTGTTCAAAAGTTTTAGCTTGAATATTATTCCCGGCTTTGTTACCCGGAGGAACCCATTTTTGTGCTTTTTTAGTAGTCTTTCCTGCTTCAGCTAATAACTGATCTAAATCACTCAACTCTGAATCGATAGAAGGTTCATTTTGAGGGATAAAAGTTTTGATTCTATTTCGAGTAAATGCCGAATCTTGTACATCTTCAATGGTATCAGCCAAATGTTGCCAATCTACTTCTTCTAAATGTTTTGGGGATGAATTGACTAATCTTTCTAAATCGCTTTGATCTTCATAGTAATTAATGACAAAATTGTTGATCAGAGATTCTAAATCATCTAAAGAATCTTCTCCCCACCAAGGAAAACTACTTTGTATGAAAGTATTTAATTCTTCAAACTCATCATAAAAAACCACGGGAATTAATTTTGATTTGATGGGCTGTAAAATTTGAAAAGTATTAAAAGTACCAGTACTAGGAAAATCATCTTCTATATCTAAATCATCAAGATTTCGTACTATATTTATTAATTCTTCTTGAGGATCATCTATAATGACAGTACTTCTAGCCACATCATCAAATAAATGATCTAAGTCCTCTATTTCGCTTTGAATTACAGTAGCCTTATAGTCAAATTGTGCGGATTTTGGTGATTGATTATCTTCCAAGAAATCTGGTATATCCTCAAAATCATTGTTATCCTCTATATTGTCTTCTTCATCAGGGAAAAATTCCCAATCATCGAATGAATCATCATCAATACTGTTTTCGATAATATTATCCGTTTGCCCTTCGTCAATATCAATATTAAAATTCTCATCATCTTGATCATCAAACAAACTATTAATTTCGTCCTCCTCATTATCAGAGTTATTGGTATCCTCAAAAATGTCTTGTTGTGTTAAAAATACAGCACTAACTTGCTCACTACTATCGGCGAAAGAATCATCTTCTAACCATTCATCTAATAAACCGTCATCATCAGATATATTTATACTATTAAATATATCACTATCATCATCTTCGGAAGACTCAAGAATTTGATTATAATTTTCTGGTTCTAACTGTTGAGGAATTGATGAATTAGTCTCTATATAGGTTTCTCGCCATAAATCTTTTTCAATAGTACTTTTACTATACTGAACTTCTTCTGGAGGTATTTCCGCTCTCATATCTGCATAAATAGTTTCCACATCCATTAATCTTGATCTCGATTGGGGTGCTAAATGTCTTAATTCATCTGTCAGACAAATCGCATTAATTTCATTTTTGACTAAATATTCTCCAGCGTTTTTGATCTCTTTTATGATTAATTTTGTAGTTTTTACATAGTCATTTTCTTCTTTGACAATGGCAGCTTTTGCCGTTTCCATGACTTCTACCCACCCAAACAGATTTTGTTTTTTACCTTGATTGGATAAATAGTCACAATGGGCTTTAATATTTTCTCGATTACGACTATTATCTCCTTGTTTCAAAATTTTCAACATTTCTCCCAAACGAATGAGAGTTTGTTTGTATAGTTTTTGGTTTCTATCGGCTTGTTCACTGGTAATCATAGACATTCTCTCAAGAAGTTTCGACTTTTAAAAATGATATTGAAAGTTAAAGATCCGTTAAATATTTTTAAGGCTAAAAACTCTAATTAAATAAGGACGTGGACTTTCAATTACATTACCATCACTCAGAGTCGCAAAAGTTTTACAACCTAAGTCAATGCCTACTGCCTCAACTACCTCATGGATCAAAGGCGGTAATCTATCTGCATCAATTGAGAAACTAACAAACCATTTATCTGCCGATTTACTGATAGTGAAAGTGAAAGTTTGAGAAACACAAGAAAAAGGAATTGCCTCTTTCAATCTAAAAGTACCTAAAGTTGGCACTTTAATCTTTTTTCCTACTTCTAATAATACTTTACCATTACTCGATTCCACTCTCAATGATTGTTTATCTTTCTTACTTTTAAAGACAGGTTGCTCCCCTAACCCTTGAAAGTATCTTGAGTAGGCATTTTTCAAGTCTCGAAAGGCATTTTGATATACCCTAGAAGATAAACTATTACACCATGCAAATTCAGGTTGTTTCTTCGTGTAATTAGTAAATAACTTTTTAATTGTGTCAATCTTTTTGCTAGAACTACCCTTAATTTCTTGATGATCTATACTTCTCATTAAAGCTAAACCATAGTTATAGACAAAGCGAGAAAACCCAGCGTGTTGTGCCATAAGAGTTTTTTCTTTGTTATTAAGTTTTAGTTCTAACTTAAGACTAAACATAATCATTAACCTCAGTTCGATGCAATAATATTGGGTTTAGGAAGGTTTCAGGTATCTGGTAGCAGGTTTCGCACTTAAAGTGCTCTCGAACATTGATTAGTCAATCAAAGGATTGAAAAGAAAAAAATCAATTTATTTACTCTTTTTATCAAAATCTGTTAATTTTAACTCCGAACTCCGAACTCCGAACTCAGGTAATTAATTAATCATCAATATGGTGTCTTTTGCAACTTTATTTCCAAACTCCAAACTAACAGCTAATGTCTATTAAAATGAACTCTTTTTCCGTCTAACTATTTGCGAATTAAGATTTTTAATGTACAATAGTATATTTGGCTCTAATTATAAAAAAAAATATTAGGAGAAATTAGTAAGTTATGTCTCGATATACAGGACCTCGCTTGAGGGTAGTGCGTCGTTTAGGGGATTTACCCGGTTTAACTCGTAAAAATGCTCGTCGTCAATATCCCCCCGGACAACACGGACAAAATCGTCGTAAACGTTCAGAATACGCCATCCGTTTAGAAGAAAAACAAAAACTTCGTTATAACTACGGTGTCAGCGAAACACAATTAATTCGTTATGTCAAAAAAGCTCGTAGAGTAACTGGTTCTACAGGTCAAGTATTATTACAATTATTAGAAATGCGTCTTGATAATACCGTTTTTCGCCTTGGCATGGCACCAACAATTCCTGGTGCTCGTCAATTAGTGAATCATGGTCATATTTTGGTTAATGATCAAGTGGTAGATATTGCTAGTTATCAGTGTCGCCCCGGGGATGTTATCAGCGTTAGAAAAAGAGATCGCTCTGTTAATATTGTGAAAAATAATCTACTTAACCCCGGTTTAGCAAATCTTCCTAGTCATTTAGAATATGATAAAAATAATCTCGTAGGTAAAGTTAACGGCATTATTGAAAGAGAATGGGTTGCTTTAAATATCAACGAACTACTCGTAATTGAGTTCTACTCTCGTAAAGCGTAATTTATTTTTGAGAGGGGCGAAAAGTCCTATTGCTAGTATAACGTTTGTTAGTTTTGATACTATTCCCCCTCACGCTTTTTTTTAACATTTTAAGATCGATAATTATAGTGTGACTTGTAAAAAAAGGCGTTGCTATCCTTAAGGATAATTTCTATATTTTTGCTAATTTTTTGATTAATCTAGTATTAATTTAAAAAATTATAAGTATTATATAAGCCAAAAAAAACTAAACAACGTTAATGACTGATTTAATCGCACTTTTTTCCGCAGCAGCCATCGGTGGCTTATTAGCTTCGATATTACGACAACCAGTTATTTTAGGCTATTTATTAGCAGGAATTATTTTAGGTCCTTTTGAATTAGGCTTAATTCACGATTACGAAATAGTGGAAACCATCGCCGAATTAGGAGTAACCTTTTTGCTATTTGCCATCGGGGTAGAATTTTCCTTTGGAGAATTAAACAAAGTTAGAAATATTAGCTTAGGTGGTGGTGGTTTACAACTTGCTTTAACTATTGCCATTACTGCGTTTATTTCTGTGACGGTAGGATGGGTCGCATCTATACCTGAAGGCATCTTTTTAGGTGAACTTCTTTCTCTTTCTTCTACCGCCGTAGTCATTAAAGCCTTGATGGAATCCAATGAAACTTCAACGTCTCATGGTCAAGTTATGCTTGGTATTTTAATCATCCAAGATTTAGCATTAGGCTTAATGTTAGCCGTTTTACCAGCTTTAAATCAACCGATGGAGGAAATTGGCGTTGCTATTGCAGTTGCTTTATTGAAATTAACTTTATTTGCTTTAAGTGCCATTGTCATTGGTAAGTGGTTAATTCCACCATATTTAAAATTATTAGCCAAAACTGAAAGTAAAGAAATCTTTTTATTAGGTGTGGTGGCTTTATGCTTAAGTATTGCCTCATTAACGGGAGAAATTGGTTTATCCACAGAAATGGGTGCATTCGTAGCCGGTTTAATGATTTCGGAAGTAGAATATTCCGATCAAACCCTTGATTATGTTGAACCATTACGAGATATTTGTGCCGCCGCCTTTTTCGTTTCTATTGGTATTTTAATTGATCCGATCTTCCTTTGGCATAATTTAGCCCTAATTTTAGGTTTAGTTTCTCTCGTATTTTTAGGCAAATCATTAATTATCACTCCTTTAGTAATCTTATTTCGTTATCCCCTCAAAACTGCTATTATCGCTGGATTAGGATTAGCCCAAATTGGTGAATTTTCCTTCGTTTTAGCCGATAAAGGTCGTGATTTTGACTTAATTTCTCAAAATATTTATATGTTGATTTTAGGTACTACTGCTATGACTTTAGTAGTTACACCTTTTGTCCTAAAATTTTTACCTGTTATTTTATCTAATTTGGAGTCCTCCCCTAATTTTGAAGGTTGGTTCAACAAATTAGAAAAATCCCCCGAAATAACCCAAGAATTAACCCTTGAAGCTCATGTAATCGTTTGTGGTTATGGACGAGTTGGTAAAAATGTCGTCAAACTCCTGTTAAATCAAGGTCATCAAGTATTAGTTATAGATCAATCTGAAGAAAAAATCAAAAAACTTAGACACAAACAAATACCTTATCTTTACGGTAATGCCTCTAGTTTATTAGTTTTAGAAAAAGCAGAAATTTGTAGTGCAAAAGCAATGGCGATCGCCTTACCTGATTCCATGAGTTCGAGATTATGCGTCAAAAGAGCATTACAACTCAACCCAGAATTAGATATGGTAGTACGAGCTAACGATGCCGAAGATATTGAAATGCTTTATCAACTAGGGGCAAAAGAAGTTATTCAACCTGAATTTGAAGCCAGTTTAGAACTTTCAGGGCATTTATTAAGAGTATTAGGATTACCAAAAATAAACATTCAACAAGAAATTCAACAAATAAGACAATCTCAATACCAGACATTACAACCTGAACGTTCTGAGGAAGAAATTTTAAGAGAATTAGAAGAAGCCGTAAGCACCATGAATAATAAATGGTATGCTTTACCAGCTGATTCTCCCTTGATTGGTGTAACTCTTGAAAAAGCCCATATACGCCGTTTAACGGGGGTAAGTGTTATTAAAATTAAACGTGCTAATGGGGAAAAATTAGACTATCCTCCTGCTTACACTGTCTTAGAAAAAGATGATAAATTATTATTAATAGGGGCATCAGAAGATTTTGAAGCATTTGATTATTTGGCAAAAGAAAAAGTAATGCTACCCCAAGAAGGAGAATCTTGTCTTTGGGTATCAATCCCTAAAAATAAAGATTTAGCAACTCAAAAACTAGAGGAAATTAAAGCACAAAAACAATCAGGAGTAGTGATTCAGGGCATTAGACGTAAAAACCAATATATTCATTTTCCTGATATAGATAAAGATATTAAAGCCGGAGATAACATCTTATTATTCGGTAAATTAGAAACCTTAAATCAGCTAACTGTAAATGATTAGTTAAGGATTCTTAAATTCCTGCTTGTAGTTTGGGCTTTAGCCCTAAAAGGCTTATTCCGAGATGTTTTATCAAATGTATTTTGTATTTTAATTGTCGTCCTAATATTATAAAAATTAATCTAAAGTGCGACAAGCAATACATTGAGTTAATCTTTGTTTAAGAGAATTATAAGGAATTTTATCGATAATTTCTGCGGCAAAAGCATCTATTAATAAATGTCTAGCATCATATTCATTTAACCCACGACTGCGAAGATAAAAAATCTCATCGACTTCGAGTTGACTTACTGTTGCACCATGAGCACATTTTACATTATCAGCAGTGATTTGTAACTCAGGTTTTGTGTTAATCCGTGCCTTTGATGATAATAATAAATTACGATTAAGTTGAGAGGCATTAGTTAATTGTGCTAATTTGGGAACACAAACTTTACCATTAAACACACCACGCCCTGAATCATCAATAATGAATTTATGGAGTTGATTGACAATTCCATGGGGTTTACTTAAACTAACTTCACTGTGAGTATCCCCTATTTGCCTACCCTGTAACATAGTTAAACCATTAAGATTCGTTTCTGTTTGCTCTCCTTCTTGGTTGATATGGAGATTATGACGATATAATTTACTACCTAAACTAACTTCGTTAATATTATATTGACTATTTCGAGCTTGAAAGACATTCGTTTTAGCTAGATGAAAAGTATCTCCGGATTCTCGTTGAATGCGAGTATGGTTAACTTGGGCATTATCTTCAAGATGAATTTCTGTGACAACGTTAGTTAAATAATATTCTTGTTTAGCAGAATCTGAACATCCAGAGGTAACAGCCCCATAATATTCGATAAAATTAAGGCGGGAATTAGCATCCCCTATAACTAAAATGCGAGGTTGAGTAAAACTAGGAAAATTATCTCTAGCAGTGAGGTGTAAAAGATGAATAGGTAAATTAACGATAGTATTAGCCTTTATCCAAATCACAAAAGCATCGGTAATTCCTGCGGAATTTAAAGCAGTAAAAACTTCATTCTCTGGCTCATTTTTACTCAAATATTGACTAATTTTAGCTGTTTTATCACTATCTAAATTAGTTAAATTACCCAAATAAATATTATGATCATCTAACGCCGAAATATCTGATAAATTAGGCGAATAAAAACCGTTAACAAAAACTAAACGAGAATGGGATGCTTCTGGTAAAATAAATCCATCTAAAACAGAAGTATTTAACTTATTTTCTTTTGCTAAATGCCAATCTTGCATTTGTAAATCTGATAAATTAGTAAAACGCCAATCCTCGTCTTTATCATTAGGAATATGTAATTTAACAACTTTATTTGCTCCTTGTTGACGAATTTTATGGATACAATTAGTTAAATCACTATTAAAATTGAGAGGTTTATTTTCACTAAGTTGTAATAAACCGCCTAAATAAGCATCTTTTATTACCTTAAAGTTATCTGGTTTTAACATTGCGATGGTATCAGTCATAATTTAAGAAATGAATAAGAAGAAGATAACATTGATTAAGATCTGAATTAATTGTTAATTGTTAATTACTCATTCCTAATTAGTTATTCTTAATTAACTACTTGCACTTCGTCTTCAAAAAACCAGTTAGTAGTGGCATCAGCAAATTCAACAAATACGCCAATACCACTACCATCAGTCATTTTAAAAGATTTAATTACCCCTTGTTGCCCTTGTTGTGCTTTTTCAATAATTTCAGATCCTACTTTTTCTTTAAGACGACAAATTTTAACTTTTTGTCCTACTTTCATGATAATTTGTAATAATTTATTTAATCAACAACTTTCCATCTTATCATAAAAGTTATCACCAGAACGCATGAACTGTAAGATAATCAAGGGTTAAGATGAAAAGACTAAAAGAATTAAACACTATTAATTATTAACTATTAACTATTGCTATATAGCAATACTAAATCAGTTGTGAAATATTTAAAGATAGGAAATAATGTTTTACTTATTATTCAACAAGGAGTTTAAACCCCTTGCCTTTAAATTTGTAGTCCTTATTTTGCCACGAATCATTTAGGATGCTATATTAACTATTAATTTCATTATTCATGATTAATATGAGTGAAAAAAATCAAGAAATTATTTTACTTCCTGATGAGTGGGCAACAAAAAAATTAGGGCAAAAATTAGCCAATGAATTAACTCTCAATAGTGTTTTATTATTAAGTGGCAATTTAGGTGCAGGAAAAACGACTTTAATTCAAGGATTAGGAGAAGCATTAGGAATTAAAGAGGCGATTGTTAGTCCTACTTTTACTTTAATTAATGAATATCTCGAAGGAAAAATACCTCTTTATCACATTGATTTATATCGCCTAAAATCAGAACAAATAAAAGATTTATATTTAGAAAATTATTGGCAAGGTATCGAAGTTGAAGAGGGAATAACTGCCATTGAATGGTCTGAATTACTACCTAAATTTCCATCTAATTATATCAAAATTAAATTAGAAATTGACGAAAAATTAGGCAGAAAAGCAACCATTTTTAGACAAATCAATTCATCGGAATGAAGAATAAGAAATGAGCAAGAATTAATAACGTATTCCGGCTTTTTGCCAACGTTGTAAGGCTTCTCCTAATCGATCACAATCAGCAATTAAACTCATACGCACATAACCCTCTCCTCCTTCCCCAAAAGCATTTCCCGGAGTTACCACTACACCAGTATTTTGTAGTAAATCAAGAGCAAAATCCGTAGAATTAGAATTACGAGGTACTTTTACCCATAAATACATAGTAGCCTTAGACGGTTTCATCTCCCAACCCAACTTACTTAAACCTTCAATGACAAAATCTCGACGCTGTTGATACCGTTGTTGCACCTCATGAATATAAGTATCAGGTAATTGTAAAGCAGTTTGTGCCGCCGCTTGAATAACGCTAAAAATCCCATAATCAAGATTAGTTTTTAAAGTTCGTAGCCCTTGAATAATATCACGATTACCTACCACAAAACCGACTCGCCAACCAGCCATATTATAGGTTTTAGAAAGGGTATGAAATTCAACACCAATATCTTTAGCCCCTGAAATTTGTAATAAGCTAGTGGGTTCATAACCTTCAAAAGCTAATTCAGCGTAAGCTAAATCATGAACTAACATAATCTCATAGTGTTTTGCCCATGATACCACTTCTTCAAAAAAGCTACGGGGAGCAGTGGCACTGGTAGGATTATTCGGATAATTAAAGTAAAGAATTTTCGCTCTTTGAGCAACATTTTCTGGAATTGTACTTAAATTCAACACCCAATCTTCTTGTGCTGTTAACATAGGTGCATAAATATTCCCTCCAGCAATAGCAGGTCCTCGATAATGAGCCGGATAAGATGGGCTAGGTACAATAACCGTATCTCCTGGATTAATATAGGCTAAAGCAAGGTGAGATAAACCTTCTTTTGAGCCTAATAGCGGTAATGCTTCACTATCGGCACTTAAGTCAACTTGATAACGTCTATAATACCAATTGGCGATCGCCTGACGAAAATCTGTTGTACCTTCAAAAGGTGGATAACCGTGATATTTCGTAATATTTAAGGCTTCTTTTGCCGCCTCAATAACTGGTTGAGGAGTTGCACCGTCAGGATTACCCATGCCTAAATCAATCAAATCTAAACCTTGCTCTCTGGCTTTAACTTTCAATTCATCTAAACGGGCAAAAACATAGGGCGGTAAGGCACTTAAACGATTGGCACGATTAATCCAACTGGTTTTCATGGGTAATTATTTTATCTCTAAGGCATCAAAAAACTGCTTCATTTGCCCAATATAGCTATATCTTGAGGATCAAATTCAAGTCACTATTTCTGAAGGGACAAACTATTCAGACAATCTCCCATTATTACATTAATTGAGGCGATCATGCAACAAAATTTAATACTTTTTAAAAACAAAAAATAAGAGCAGAATGATTAATTCTTACCCTTATTTTTATGCCCAAATATAATCAAAAATTATAATCTTAAAGTAACCCAGCGTTAGCTCCTGGCTTACCAGTAACTAATTTAACCTTAACAATAGAACCACCCATTTTTTGGATTCTTTGTTGTTCTTTAAACCAGTTATCATAAGGAACTAATTTAGTAAAATAAGTATTTTGTAATTCTCTTTGAGTTCTAATTCTGGTCTGACTTGGTACACAAGCAGTTACTTGAAACATTCTCATGGGGATTTATCTCCTGGATGGTTAAATCTCTTTTAAACTTTTTGAAAATTAGTTTGTTTATAGATAAAAACAGTTAATTTTTATTTCTAATTATTATGTAAAATTCCAATGACAACGGTTAGGAGTCAAGATTCAATACTAAATCAATTAAGCCGTATTTCAGTCTAATCAAACTAGCACTCACTTTGGACTTTCCTAACCTTTGGTTAAGTTTGAAGCGTTAATTACTGAATAATCGTAATCAATTAGCTTAAACCAGAGCTGATGTAATCTAAGTAAACACCTAGTTCTTTTCCAGCATCTGCACCAACTAAACTAGCCGCTACTTCTTTAATAGCTTGGATAGCTTGAATGGTAGAGCTTACGGGTACACCTAAAGAATTATAGGTTTCTTTTAAACCATTGAGTACACGTTCATCAAGAATAGAAACATCACCAGCTAACATAGCATAGGTAGCATAACGGAGATAGTAGTCTAAGTCACGAATACAAGCTGCATAACGACGAGTGGTGTACATATTACCACCAGGACGAGTTACGTCAGAATATAATAAGGATTTAGCTACAGCTTCTTTAATGATGGTGGCAGCGTTAGCACTAATAACACTAGCCGCACGAACACGGAGAGCACCACTTTGAAAATAAGATTTTAATTTTCCTAAAGCGTTAGCGTCAAGGTACTTACCTTGCACATCGGAGGAGTTGATTACAGCAGTAATTGCGTCTTGCATTGTTGTTTTCCTTTCTTAATTAACTTTTGCTTAGTTTTTTACTAGGGTAAAATTATTGAGCACAAATAGGGCTTAGGGATTTTTAGCTAAAACCTATTGTAAAGCTCCGATAACATAATCGAAGTAAGAACCTGCTTCACCAGCATCATCGGAAGAGAGAAGTCCAGTTGCAACTTCTTTAGCTTCACGGATACTTTGAGCTACTGCACCAGTGTCAGTACCTAAAGATTTGTACATTTCTTTTACACCAACTAAGCCGATTTCCTCGATGGGAGTAACGTCACCTGCTACTACTCCATAGGTGATGAGACGTAGATAGTAGTCAATATCACGCAAACAGGTAGCAGTCATTTCTTCACCATAAGCATTTCCACCAGGGGAAACAACATCAGGGCGTTTTTGGAATAAACGATCACCAGCTTCTTTAACGATACGCTCACGAGCACCACTTAAGGTTTCAGCAATGCGTAAACGAGATTCACCGGAAGTAACGAATGCTTTGATTCTGTCTAACTCACCAGGACTTAAATAACGTGCTTCTGCGTCAGCATTCACGATAGATTTCGTGACGATACTCATTGATGGATTCCTCCAAACAAAATATTAAATAGTATTGATTAATTATTAAATCAGAATATTAGCTAAACTGATCTTAAAATTGCGAAAATTGCTATCAATGTTTAATGATAGTAGTTTTCTCTCAGTCAGTATAACCTGAAAGGGTTACAATTGCCGATTTATTTTTTGAAGATATTTTATTTGTCTTCGCAGATCATTGTGCAGTATTGAGTCCACTTTTGCTTAATTTTCTTAACACTTTTTAACAATCCCTTATTTTTATCATGAATCTCGATCAGCAGTTATCTAGTTACGATTATTATTTACCTCCAGAATTAATCGCTCAAAATCCCGTGATACCTAGGGATAGCTCTCGTTTATTAATAGTTAAACCTGATAATACTATTAGTCATACAGTTTTTTGTAATTTACCTGATTTATTATTTCCAGGGGATTTATTGGTTTTAAATGATACCCGTGTTATTCCTGCTCGGTTATATGGTAAAAAATCCACAGGTGCAGAAGTTGAAGTATTATTAGTTGAGGAAATAGAAAATAATTGTTGGTTAGCTTTGGTAAAACCGGGTAAACGTTTTACTGTGGGTAGTGAAATTTTTTTTGGTGATTCCTCTCTTCTGAAAGCTACTGTTATTGGTAAAGATAAAGCAACTGGAGGGCGTTTTTTACAGTTTGAGGTAAATGACTCTAAATCTTTTTGGCAAATTTTAGCTCAAGTGGGTAATATTCCATTTCCCCCCTATGTTACTAACTCAGAAGCCAATTCTCAACAATATCAAACTGTTTATGCTAAAAGGCAAGGGGCGATCGCCGCTCCTACTGCTGGGTTACATTTTACTGAAAGATTATTGAAAGAGTTAAAAGAAAGACAAATTAATCTGGCTATGGTAACACTTCATGTGGGAATAGGGACTTTTCGCCCCGTAGAGGTAGAAGATATTGTAACCCATGAAATGCACCAAGAATGGATAGAAGTCAATAAAAATACCATTAGCGCTATCAAACAAACCAAAAAAATGGGCAGAAAAGTAATTGCAGTTGGTACAACAGTAGTTAGAACTTTAGAAGGTGCCTATAAACAGCAACAAAAACTAGCACCATTTAAAGGTAAAACTGACTTGTTTATTTATCCGGGTTATGATTTTCAAGTAATAGATGGTTTAATTACTAATTTTCATTTACCCAAATCTAGTTTATTAATGTTAGTTAGTGCCTTAATTGGGAGGGAAAGATTGATGAATATTTATCAACAAGCTATTGAGGAAAAATATCGTTTTTATTCTTTTGGTGATGGAATGTTTATTTTGCAACATTAGTCAGGGGAAAAGG
>NZ_VRZC01000080.1 GCF_016743215.1 Geminocystis sp. GBBB08 | reverse complement strand
AATTATGCTTATCGTAAAGGTTTATATGTCTTAGCTCAATCAGGGGAAAATGTGGTTATTTTAAATGATAGTAAGTTTAAACCCAGAGTTTGGTAGAATGATTTCGCAGCGCAGCCCTTAGCGACCGAGGTTTTAGGTACGATGCTTGGAGTGCAATGTGATACTAATAAATGACAGTTTGTATCTACTATAAGGGTGATTAATGAATTACCTTTACCACTATTAACTATTCCCTCTTCACTATATAATTAGCCATTGAATAGAGATTATTAAGGAGAGAAGTATTGGTGATAAATAAGATTAGTAAACTAAAAATAATTCAAAAAACTACATTAACCCAATGGTTAAAACAATTAAGCAGTAAAATTATTAACGGTTATAACATCAGTCGGGAAGAAGCGTTAAGTTTGACGGAAATAGAAGGAGAAGACGATATATTGTCATTATGTGAATACGCCGATGGTATTCGTAAAGCCTGTTGTGGCAATATTGTGGATTTATGCAGTATAGTTAACATAAAATCTGGTAATTGTTCAGAAAATTGCAGTTTTTGTTCGCAATCGGTGCATCATCAAGGAAAAGACTCTCCCATCTATGGCTTAAAATCGAGAGAAGAAATTTTAGAATATGCTAAAGCCGCCGATGCTGCTGGTGCAAAAAGATTTTGTTTAGTATCTCAGGGGCGAGGATTAAAATATAATAGCCCTAAAAGTAATGAATTTGAAGAAATTTTAGCTACTGTTAAGCAAATCATCGATGAAACTAATGTTAAACCCTGTTGTGCTTTAGGTGAAGTTACCCTCGAACAAGCTCAAGGCTTGAAAGAAGTCGGTGTTACCCGTTATAATCATAATTTGGAATCCTCTAGTAATTTTTATGATAAAATCGTTACTACCCATACATGGAACGATCGAGTAGATACCGTTAAAAACCTCAAAAAGGCAGGTATTCAAGCCTGTACGGGGGGGATCATAGGCATGGGAGAAACATGGGCAGATAGAGTCGATTTAGCCCTTTCTCTGAAAGATTTAGAAGTCGAGTCTGTGCCAATTAATTTGCTTAATCCTAGAGAAGGCACTCCCCTCGGTGATGCCAAAAAATTAACTCCCTTAGAAGCTGTGAAGGCGATCGCCATTTTTCGGTTTATTTTACCTACACAAATACTACGTTACGCCGGAGGTAGAGAAGCTGTCTTAGGAGAATGGCAACGTCAAGGCTTAAAATCAGGGATAAATGCCATGTTAATCGGTAATTATCTTACTACTTTAGGACAATCTCCCGAAGATGATCATTCTATGTTAGCAGAATTAGGCTTAAAAGGTGGCGAAACTCCTGTTAAGTTATAGATAATAGGTAATAGATAGTGATGGGTGAATAGTGATAGGGTGAATAATGGATAGTGAATAGTTGAACATTATTCAAACCGTAGGAAGTCATAATTTGGGTATGTTGAATTAATTTGAAGGCGATGAAAATCTTAGAATTTAGAATTTAGCTATTGCCCATTGCCCATTGCCTATTATAAGCGTCTTGCTTATCATTCCTCATTGTTCATTCTTAATTCTTAATTATCAACAGAGATAAGATATTATGTTATTTTGGTTTTGTTTTACTACTTCTTAATATTATTGAGATTGTGAAGAATAACAGCTTACCACCGCAGAAAATATCCCCTATCAATGAGTTTTTTTTCGCCTTAATTGGCTTAATGTTAACCATTTTTGGTACATTTGTTGAAGTTTTTATGGTTTTACCTCTCACTAGCAGTGAATTAGAAAATTTAAAACCTTCTTCCCTCGGTATCACCTATCAATTAGCAGGAGTGTTTTTTACTGGATTAGTTGGCGGGAAAAATGCGGCAGCCTATGCACAAATTTCTTATGTTATTCTTGGTTTATTTAAGTTACCCGTATTTTATCAAGGAGGAAGTATTGACTATTTTCAATATCCCAGTTTTGGTTATATTTTAGGCTTTATTCCAGGTGCTTGGTTATGCGGATTTTTGGTGTTACCTGGTAAACGTCGTTTAGAATTATTTGCCATGAGTGCCTTTTTAGGTTTATTAATAATTCATCTTTGCGGTATTGTTTATCTTCTCCTATATACCTCTATCACTCCTTTTTTTGGTAATGTTTTAAGTGATACTTATTTATGGGATGCCATTAATTGGTATTCTATCACTCCTTTTCCCGCTCAATTAGCTTTAATTTGTGCCGTGTCGGTGGTGGCTTTTATTTTTAGGCTAATATTATTTTATTAATTTTAGATCAGCATTCTCAATCTATGTTTAAGATTTAAAGGAATTTCTCGCAAAGGTGCAAAGACGCAAAGTTTTATTAATTAAATTTATGAGGAAAAATCCTTCTTTTTGGATAGTCGCAATAATTACTTTAATTTTAGATCAAATTACTAAATATCTAATCCTTATTAATTTTGCCAATGTGGGAGATACTTTCCCTTTATGGCAGGGCGTTTTTCACTTAACTTATGTGCAAAATACGGGTGCCGCTTTTAGTTTCTTTCAAGGAGGCGCCAGTTGGCTACGGTGGTTATCTTTACTTGTTAGTCTCGGTTTAATTATTTTGGCATGGCGAGAAAAGTTGTCACAAATCGAACAATTAGCTTATGGTTTTATTTTAGCTGGTGCTTTCGGTAACGGCATTGATAGATTTTTCTTTAGCTATGTTGTTGATTTTCTTGATTTTCGTTTAATTAATTTTCCTGTTTTTAATATTGCTGATATTTCTATTAATATTGGAATTATTTTCCTTATATATGCCACCTTAAAATTAAGCAGTAAATAATTCTTAATTGTCGAATAAACATTTTACCTCATGATTTTCCTACTTTTTTCTTCTCCTCATTTCTAATTCCTCATTCCTAATTATTATGGATTTATCTCTGGTTATCCCTATTTATAATGAAGCTGAAAATATACCACTCCTTATCAAGGCTATTGTTAACAGTTTACAAAACACCAGCTTAACTTATGAAATTCTCTGTGTTGATGATGGCTCTCAAGATGAATCTGTTAATGTCTTAAAAGATATTTCTAATAACAATCTCCATGTCAAAGGAATTATCTTACGCAAAAATTATGGGCAAACTCCTGCAATGGCGGCAGGTTTTGAAAATGCGATGGGGAAAGTTATTATTACTCTTGATGGAGATTTACAAAATGATCCTGCCGATATACCTTTATTATTAAGTAAGTTAGAGGAAGGTTATGATTTAGTTAGCGGTTGGCGTAAAAATCGTCAAGATGATGCTTTAACTCGTCTTTTACCTTCAAAAATTGCTAATCTTATTATTGGTAAAATTACCGGAGTAAAATTACATGATTATGGATGCTCTCTTAAAGCATATCGCGCAGAGTTAATTGCTGATCTTAATTTATATGGTGAATTACATCGTTTTCTCCCAGCCTTAGCTTATATTGAAGGAGCAAAAATTACAGAAATTCCCGTTAATCATCATCCTAGACGTTTTGGTAAAAGTAAATACGGCTTGGGGCGCACTTTTCGAGTAATTATGGATTTATTAACAGTATTTTTCATGAAAAAGTTTCTTACTCGCCCTATGCACGTTTTTGGTTTTTTTGGTTTAATTTCTCTTATTCTTGGGGTTTTTATCGGTGTTTATCTTACTTTTATAAAACTTGGTTTAAATCGAAGTATTGGCGATCGACCTTTACTGATATTATGTGTTTTATTAATCTTAACTGGAGTGCAATTATTTTCTTTTGGTTTATTAGCTGAGTTATTAATGCGCACTTATCATGAATCTCAAAAACGACCTATTTATAGGATAAGAGAGATTTTTAAATAATATTTATTTTAACTTTTATGGCTTTTTGCTAGTAGAAAATCCACGATAAGGAGATCTCACTTTAGCTAATTTTACCTCAAAAGACACTTGATCAACTATTTTTCCTTTTCTAATTTCTAAAGTCCATAAACCTTCTTTTAATTCCCAAAAAAAAGAGTTACTAATATTTGTCCCTATTTTTTTACCATTTAACCATAATTCCACCGATTTATCTATTTTTCCTCCCAATTGAAATTCTAATTTTTGTTCTTTATTATTACTATCTAATAAAAAAATATCACCGTTACGAGGAAATAAAATTCTTAAATTTGTCGGCATTAAATCAGAAATAGGTTGTTTAGCTAACCATTCATTATATTCTGAAGGTAAATTAAGACGAGATAGAGAGTTTTTGTTCTCTGAAATTGACTCATAAAAAGTATCAGGCTTATTTTCATAATCAGTCAAATCCTCACTATAAAAATATTCTTGCACAATAGAAGGACAAGGAGGTGTTGGTTTTAAACCTGAAAGGGCACAGATAGGGCGTTTTACCATACCCTCTGGTGAGTGAAAAGGTTGAGGAAGTTTTTGTTCGTGTAAATGTAGTAAAATTCGATTCCAAAGAGGTGCAGCACCCATCACCCCAGATACTTGACGCATCGGTTGCCCATCAAAATTACCTACCCAAGTAGCTACAGTATAATCAGAAGTAAATCCAATTGTCCAAGTATCCCGAAAATTAGATGATGTGCCTGTTTTTACTGCTGCTGGAAAGGGTAAATTCAGAATCGAATCAATTCCAAAAGCCTTACTACGAGCATAGCGATCGCTTAACATATCTGTAATTAATGCCCAACTTGATGACGGGGTTGAGGGGGATGATTGGGGTGAAGTTGATAACCTTTGACTGTTTTTTATTATAGAATAGTTATTGTTTAAGAATAATTCTGATTTAATAGTCATTAAGGTTAATGAGTTATTTCCACTTTTAGCCATAAGACGATAAGCCCGGGCTAATTCCCATAAAGAGACTTCTCCACTACCAAGAATTAAACCTAATCCGTAATATTCTGGTGGTTGATTCAGATGCTCAAAACCCAATTTCTGTAATCGAGTTAAAAAATTTTCGACACCAACTTTTTCTAAAACACGCACTGCAGGAATATTTAAGGAATTAGCTAACGCTATTCTAACTCTAACTGGCCCTGAAAAAGTTTCACTATAGTCACTAGGACTATACAATTTTGCACCTGGAATGGCATAATGAGTCGGCACATCAGCTAAAACACTGTTACCACGAATTAAACGTTTTTCTAAGGCAAATTGATATAAAAAAGGTTTCAAAGTAGAACCAGGTTGTCGTAAGGCTTGTACACCATCATTTCTACCTAATTCTTCTTCGGCAAAATAATCTTTAGAGCCTACATAAGCTAACACTTCTCCTGTCTGATTATCAATTACTAAAGCAGCCCCTTGATGCACATTATTAGGTTTAAGAGTACGAATTACTTCTCTAACTTGAGTTTCCACAAATTTCTGTAAAGGTAAATCAATAGTTGTCTGAATTTGGTTGGGATGTTGTGATGGTAATTGACTAGCTAACCAAAAGAGAAAATGAGGGGCAGCGATTATTCCTTGTTGACGAGGTTGTAAAGGGATTTCTTCTTCATAGGCTTTTTGGGCTTGAGTTGAGCTAATATAACCTTCTTGCGTCATGCGTTTAAGTACATATTTTTGTCGTTTTTTGAGAGATTCCCAACCAATATAAGGATTAAGATGGGTGGGATTATTGGGAATAGCTGCTAAAATACTTCCTTGGGCGAGGTTTAAATCTTTAGCGGAAATACCGAAATAAATACGAGAAGCAGCTTCTAATCCATAAATATTGCTTCCCATGGGTAAACGATTAATGTAGGCTTGTAAGATAGCATCTTTATTCATTCCTGCTGTTAATCGCCAAGAAAGCCAGATTTCCTTCAATTTTGCTGGTAAAATACGAGGAGAAGGTTCAAGCATTCTCGCTAACTGCATAGTAATGGTAGAAGCACCACTAATGACTTTTTTTGCTTCTATAGCTTGATAAATCGATCGCACAATTGCCTTAAAATCTAAGGCACCATGATAATAAAATCCAGCGTCTTCCGTGGCTAAAATAGCTTCAATAAAAATCGGCGAAGCTTGATCAAGAGTAATGATTGAAGTATGATCTTGATCACGGGTTAAAATAGTTCCTAAAGGTAAACCATTGCGATCACTAAATTCAATAGCTTGTTGATCTTGTTGAATATCTTTTTCTGTAATTGGTGCAAAATACGGAAGCCATCGCACAATTAATGATAAAAAGATTAAAATTAACAATACCCTTATTTTAGCACTGCGTCGTTGCCAAAGATGTTGATAAACTAACTGAATAATTATCCTTAGCCGTTGGGGAAGTTTCATCATTTCAATAAGGAAATTGTCGGATAATTCTTACTTCTTTTTTGTACAATTGAGCTAATTTGTTCTAAAGCTAGTTGTTGAAAATTTAGCTTAACATTATCTAATTCTTCAGTTTGCATAGTGATAAATAATACTAACTTTTATTAATTCCATCTTAGCAAAAGTATCATCAAGGTTAAATCATAAGAATTGTGTCTATTTGAGTCATCTCCTTTTGAAATTTGCTATCACAAAGTTATGAATCATTGGGAAAAATAAATGTTAGCAAAAGGTAAAATTCGTAAAATTATTAAATACGGAAAATACTTAATTTTGAGTGTTATTGCCTGCATTTTTATCGTAGGATGTAACCTATTGAGTATTCAAGGAGAAAAAGAGCCTTTACCATCAGTTTCTTCTATACCTTTGCCCACTTTACCTAATTGGATTGAGCAAATTACTCCCATTAATGAAGCTAAACCCTTGTCTCAGATTTTAATTCGCTTTAAAAATCCTTTAATTCCTCTTGAAAAACTTGATACACCTCAACAAGAAAATTTATTAACTAAGTTTGAAATATTACCTCCTTTAGCTGGTCAATTTCGTATTTTAACACCAAAAATGGTAGGTTTTCAAGCAGATAAGGCATTACCAAAAGCCACAAGAATTAAAGTTACTTTAAAATCTGGTTTATCAGACTTAAAAAATAATACTTTAGCAGAAGATTTAGCTTGGACTTTTACTACTGAAACGATAAAATTAACTAACCTTCCGGGTAAAACTAAAGATTCCGATGAACAAATTGAACCCATTGATATAAAACCGATTTTAGAGTTTACTTCTAATGTAGAATTAGATCTTAATTCTCTTGAAAATAAGATTAGTTTAAATTCTTCAGACAATCAAGAAAAAATTAACATCAAAGTTGCATTAAAACCTCAAGATAAAAATACAGAATATAGCCAAAAATCATCAGAAACATTTGATCTTTATTCCTCTCAATGGATTTATAATATTAAACCTCAAAAAACCTTAAATAAGGGTACGAAGTATCAATTAAAGTTCGATAAAGGTTTACGCCCAGTTAACGGTAATTTAATCAGTGAATTTCCTTTTTCTAGTGAAGTATTTACCTATGCACCTTTAGCCTTTGATAAAATCGAAAATTATGGTAAACCTGATCAATATGGAGTTTATGGAAGATTTGTTAATGGTAGTCCTCAATTAAAATTTAATAATGGTTTAATAGCCTCATCAGCTATAGAAAATATAACCATTAATCCTGCTCCTAAAAAAGATGTAAAATTATTTCAAGCCTATGATGAATATAATTATATAAGTATTAATCCTTGGGCGTTAGAGCCAAATACAAACTATACAATTATTATCGATTCTAAACTGAAAGATAAATTTAATCAAACTTTAGACAAACCCATTACTTTAAAATATCAAACAGGAAATATTGCTCCTGATATTTGGGCTGCAAGTGACTTAAATATTTTTCCTTCAGAAACTGATTTACAATTAAATATTTCGACAGTAAATTTACCTAATGCTCAGTATCAAGCTAGTTATAAAATTATTGAACCAGAAGATTTAGTTTATAGTGAATCTGCTTACCCTACTGGGCAAAGTAACGATTTATTACCTAGCTCAAAAACATGGCCTAATTTTACAGCAAAAGGAAAAACGAATGAAGTTTATGAGAATATTATTCCCTTAAAAGAAAAGCTCAATAATCCCACTGGAATGTTAGCCTATGGAGTCAAAGCGAAGACTAATAGTTATAGTGAAAAAGGTGAAATATTTTGGCGTGAGCCTGAATTTTATGGTTTAGTACAATTAACAAATTTAGGTGTATTTGCTCAATGGTTTCCTGATTCTGGCTTAATCAAAGTTCATCATTTATCTGATGGTTTACCAGTCAATAATGCTACCGTAGAAATCTATGAATCAAAAATAGAAAATAAAGGGGAAAAATATCCTACTCAACCATGTACAATTACTACAACTAATAAAACTGGCACTGCCATCATTGAGGGTGAAAATTGGCGTAATTGTCTTAGTAATAATGAGCCTCCAAAGCTATTAGTAATTGCTAGAGAAAATGATGATTGGGCATTTGCTAGAACTAATGAATATAGTGGTGCTTATGAGTATGGAATTAATACAGGTTGGGATGATAAAAAACCAATTTCCAGAGGTATTATTTTTTCAGATCGTCAATTATATCAACCCGGAGAAAAGGCTTATTTTACTGGTACTGCTTATTACTTAAAAAATGGAATTTTACAACAAGATCAAAATATTTCTTATCAAATAACTTTAACTAATCCTGATGGTAAAGAAATTGATTTAGGAAAAAAAACCACTAATAAATTTGGTACATTTTCTTTAGAATTACCTTTAGCTAAAAATCAACCACTAGGTAACTACTCCTTAGTAGCTAAAACAAAAACAGGGGTTGAAATTTATGGAGATTTTCGAGTAGCTAAATTTAAACCACCTAACTTTAAAGTTGACTTAAAATTAGATCAAGAATTTGCTTTTGTTAATGATAAAATAATGGTTAGTACTAATAGTAATTACTTTTTTGGTTCACCAGTTCAAGGAGGTAAAGTTAATTATTATATTACACGCCAAAAAGCTAATTTTACACCAAAAAATTGGGATAAATTTAATTTTGGTCGTCAATGGTTTTTCCCTGAAGAATCCCCAGAAGTGCCTAACGAAGTGTTACAACAAAGTGAAATTTTGGATACTGCTGGTAATAACACTCAACAAATTACAGTAGCACAAGATTTAGCCTATCCCATGACTTATCAAGTAGAAGCACAAGTTACGGATGTCTCTAACTTATCGGTATCAAATAGTCAAACTTTTACCGCTTTGCCTAGTGAGAAACTCATCGGTTTACAAAGTGATTTTGTTGCTAATACAGGGCAATCTTTTCCTGTTAAATTCATCGTCACAGATGTAACTGGAAAGATTATTACGGAGGAAAAAGTGAAGATAGCATTACAATCTATGAATTACAGCAATGTCACTAAATTAGAAGAAGGAAGTAGCACTTCTCATCAACAAGTAGAATATAAAAATGTGGCACAGCAGGAAGTTACATCAAGTAGTGAAATACAAACAGTTTCTTTTACTCCTTCTGATTCTGGTTCTTATCGTATTCAAGCAAATTTTGTCAATAGTAAAAATGCTCTTTCAGCTACAGATTTACAAATTTGGGTAACAGGTGATAATCCCGTTACTTGGAGTGAACGCTACGATAATAATCGATTAATAATTCAATTAGACAAACAAACCTATCAAGTAGGAGAAACAGCAACAGCCTTAATAGAGTCACCTTATCCTGAAGCTGAATTATATTTTTCCGTGATTCGTCATAACACTATTTATCATACAACCCAAAAAGTAATAGGAGGTGCACCTAAAATTCAATTTACTATCACCCCTGAAATGTTACCCAACGCAGCGGTAGAAGCAGTTTTAGTGCGACAAGGTACACTATTATCACAAACAGAACCCAATGAAGTTAAAAATTTGGTGCGTATTGGTTTTACACCCTTTAACCTCAACTTAAAAGAGCAATATTTAGAAGTGAAAGTAACGCCCCAAGAAGCAATAATAAAACCTACTACAGAACAAACTATTGATTTAGAATTGAAAGATTATCAAGGTAATCCCATTGAAGGACAAATTACTCTCATGGCTGTCAATGAAGCAATACTACAATTAACAGGCTATAGTCCTCCTGATTTAGTAAAAATTGTTTACGCAGATCAAGATATATCAACACGTTTAACAGATAATCGTCCTCAAGTAATTTTGAAGTCCCCTGCTTCTCCACTACAAAAAGGCTGGGGATACGGAGGCGGCGAGTCGGTAGGAATTGGTAATACGCAAATTCGCACAGATTTTCAGGCTTTAGCTTATTATAATGGCTCTATTTTGACCGATGATAATGGAAAAGCTAGTGTTAATTTTACTTTACCTGATGACTTAACTACTTGGAAAATAATAGCTGTTGCTACCGATGGAAACTTACATTTTGGTAATGGTGAAAACAGTTTTATGACTCAAAAACCCCTTACTACTAACGCAATTTTGCCTCAATTTGTGCGATTAGGAGATGAATTTTTAGGGGGGGTATCTGTCACAAATTTAACAGACAAGTTAGGGAATTTAACCATAAATGGAAATGTCTCTAATAATTTTAAATTTACTAAAAATTCTCAGTTAAAAACTCAAGTAGAATCAGGCACTAAAGCCTATCATTTTCCTTTAAATGCTGATAAAGTTGGGGAAGGAAAGATAACATTTATCACAGACTTAAATAATCAAGAAAAAGATGCTTTTGAAGTGCCTTTAGAAGTTAAAAATTTAGAAGTAAGCGAACAAGTAATT
Source organism: Geminocystis sp. GBBB08 (assembly GCF_016743215.1). Taxonomy (GTDB): domain Bacteria; phylum Cyanobacteriota; class Cyanobacteriia; order Cyanobacteriales; family Cyanobacteriaceae; genus Geminocystis. The sequence goes on along the minus strand of NZ_VRZC01000080.1, from coordinate 6,120 downwards.
ATATCTGGTATGACAGAAAATGAGGTAAAAATTCCTATAAATGTTGATAATCAACTAATATCTGATGTTGAAGGCTTAGAAATTAGTTTAGCTAGTAGCTTAATTCCTGATATAAATTTAACCGCAATAACACTTTTTAATAAAGAGTAAATACCAATTTTTAGGCCTTACGGTAGTCAATTAATGATTGGTGCAAATTTACAAATTCTTAAGGAAACCAATAACGTAATTTTGACAGATTTTGAGCCAATTATAAAAGCTAATAACGCCTTAGAAATAATCGAAAATTTACAAAGAGAAGATGGTGGATTTGCTTCTTTTCCCACAGCAGAAAAATCTGATGTTTTTTTAACACCTTATTTAGCTAATAGTTTAGCTCAAGCACAATTAGCTGGGTTAAAAGTTGATGAAAATTTATTAAATTCTTTGACTAAATATTTAGAGAAAATTTTAGCAAATCCCGATGAATATAACTTATGTAATAACTTAATTTGTAAAAACCAAATTCGTTTAAATGCCTTAATTGCCTTAGATAATTTAGGGCAAAAAAGAAGCGACTTTTTACAGTCTATATATGAGCAAAAAAATGACTTAGATTTTCTTCATCAAATAAAACTAGCCCGTTATCTTACTCAATTTCCTCAATGGGAAACTAAAACAGAAAGTCTGATTAGTGATATTCAAAAAAATATTTATATAACAGGGCGAAATTCTACCATTAATTTACCTTTAAATTGGGATTGGCTTAACTCAAATACTATCACTCAAGCTGAAGCATTACGTCTATTTATTGCCCTAAAAAAACCCTCAGAAAAAGTTGATAGCTTATTACAAGGATTATTAGCCATGAGACGTAATGGTGTTTGGAATAATAGCTTTGAAAATGCTCAAGCATTAATGGCATTAGTTGAATATAGTCAATTACAGCCTATTCTACCTAACTTTAAAGCAACAGTCAAACTCAATAACCAATTTTTAGAAAATATCAACTTTAAAGGCTATAAATTATCTAATTATGACTTAAAAATTCCCCCTCAAAATTTACTTAAAGGAAAAAATGAGCTTATTTTAACAAAATCTGGAGATGGTATTTTACATTATTTAACTACTTACAAATATTTTTTACCCGGTAATCAATCAGGGCGTTTAAATGGATTAAGAGTTACTCGTTATATTCGCCCTGTAAATCAACAAAATATCATTGAAAAAATAGGGCTTTATGCTTCCGATAAAACTGTTACTATACCCGTAGGAAATATCTTCGATTTAGAATTAGAAATTATCACTGATCATCCTATTAACCATCTTATGATAAATGATCCTCTTCCTGCCGGATTAGAAGCTATTGATAGCAATTTTCAAACCTCTAGTAACTATTTTCAGGCAGAAGAAAACAGTTGGCAAATCAACTATCAACAAATCTATCCGGATAAAATTGTCGCTTATGGCGATCGATTAGATCCAGGAGTGTATAATTTACATTATCTAGTACGTTCAGTCACTCAAGGAAAATTTGATTGGGGTGGTGCGCAAGTAAATTTACAATATGCACCAGAAGAATTTGGGCGTAGTGCCTCGACAAAATTAGAAGTAAAATAAAAATTATTTGTAGTAAGTGATTTATCCCTTAAAATTGTAAGTGTGCATATCTATAAAATTAAAATACTACGATATTCCTTTATGAGTTATGAGAAATAAAAAGTTAATCTCTAAGTTTCCCCTATTAAGGAGATGCCGTTAGGCAAGGGTAGGTTTAATAAATCATTTAAGATACTATATAGTTTATTTTTTTCTGAGTAAAACTACGACTTAATAAATTAAATTGAGACTGTAAATAATCTATATTAATAGGAAGATTTCCATAACGCCATTGTACATAACTATTGGTAATTAACATAACAATTTCTATTTGTTCAATAGTTAAAAATTCCATTAGAGTATAGGCATATTCTAAGGGAGTTTGAGCAGGATTTTTTTTATATCCTTTATCTCTTAATAAATCTAACATTTCTCGATAAATTTTTGCTACTGGATTAAGTTTAGTTAATTGGAAGCGATATAATAACTTTTGAGTAACATTCCATGTTAACCAACTAATAAAAGCAATGATAATTAATCCTAAAAATCCTATCAAAATACCCACTAAACTTCCTGTTAAAAATTGCCAAAGTTTAACTATCCAACCAGCACCAAAAAAGTTAGTAATAGTGTTAAATATTTTACCAAATAAAATAGTCAGAAAATTAGTGATAGGGGAAGGTAACCAACTAGCTACCCAATTCCATAATTGCCCTAAAACTCCGAAGGTATTGTCATCTTCAAAAGATGGTGGTATAATTTCATGACCGGGTAAAGGATCAAAATAATGCCATCCGTAGTTAGGAAAATAAACTTCTGTTAAGGCATGAGCATCAGTATTATGTACAACATAATAACCAGTAAAGGGGTTAAATTGTCCACTAGCAAAGCCCACAACTAAACGAGCCGGAATATTTAATGAACGCAACATCATCGTGTAAACTGTAGCAAAATGATCTTGATAACCACCGCCCTTTTCCAAAAACGCTAAAGTTAAATCTTCTCCTTCTTTTAGTAGAGGAATGTTTGGTTGAATTTGATAGTTTTGTTTAATAGCTTGGGCTAAATATAAAGCCTTTTCGTAGTTAGATTTTAATGGATAGGGTGATTTTGCTAGTAATGCCTCTGCTTTTTCTTTCACTTTTTCTTTTATCTCCATCGGTATCCCTAATTGATATTTAAGAATAGATGTCGGATAATTATTTCCAGCTTCTTTTAAATCTGTTTGACTTCGATAAGGTACTTGTGATATTGTGGTGTAAGTTAAACCCTCAATTAGTCCAGCTGGCGATCGCAAACTACCCTCACTATCTAAAGCAATTTGTTCTGTAGGAAAATAAAGAAATTGAGGATATTTTAAAACAGGGATAATATTAGGTAAATCAGAAACTACGGTATAAGTCTGAATAATTCTTTTAACATCTCCTTTAACAAAAGGCACATCTAAACTAAATTGATAATTCCAACGATTTCTATTAATATCAATAGTTTGATCTTCTCTGGAAATTTCCCATCCTTGTCCATTATAATGGTCAAAAGCCAAAACTCGCCAAAAACCCGGTGCTTGAGAGCGTATTCTTAAGACAATTTTTTTCTGTAAAATATTTCCTTGCAAATTTTGATTGATAGTAGTGTTAAAACCATAGTAAGAAGAATCAAGATTATCACCACTACCTCCATCACCAATGGAATCTCCATTACCCTGACGACTACCATCACGATTATAACCCGGGCTAACAATACCTCTACCCCTTTCTTCTGGTGTAAATTTTTTTTGTAATCCATCAGGTGCATTCATCGGAAAACTTTGTAATTTATAACCCGGATAACGAGGCATGATAGCAAATAAAGATAAGCCTAAAATCATGACAATTAAGACAAAACTGACTAACTTTTTTGGAGATAAGACAGAATTTTGTAACAATTTTTCTTTTTTACTCTTATTTTTTTCTTCTTGAATTTGTTTATATTCCTTTTCCCATATTCTTAAACCCATTCTTGAGCGATAATCTAATATCATTGTCGGAATTGCTATCAATAAAAATAGTAATAACCAAGGTGCAAATGCCAAAGTTTGTGATAAAGTAGCCGACACACCGATTAAGATTAAACCAATAATCATCGAGTAACCTAAGTCTTTTCTTCTCGGTAAATCAAAACTATGTAAAACCTGTAATTGTACTAAAAATTCTGCTAACACTAAGCGATTATCAAATATATTTTCTAAAAGATTGCCTAAAAAGATTATTAATGCTACAATCATGGCGATAGCCAAACTAAACTTAAGACTGATATTTTTCTTTTTCCGTCTTCGCCAACTAATAACAGCACCGAAAATACTTAAAGGAATCGCCCAAAAACTCATCGCCGACTCTCCCCTGGCAGCAACATCCGTAGCGATAATTCCTACAATTACCATAGTTTGCACTAAGATTCTTAATAAAATAGACTCTTCTGTTTTTGGTGAAGGAAAAGATTGAATCCGAGAAACAATAGCTTTAAGACTAGGAATTTTTGATGATTCTTCCATATAGTAAAAAAAATTAGATAAAAAATTTTCTTTCGCACTCGTAGCAAAAACGCAAAGATAAAGACACTAAATTTAATTGTAAAGGATAATCTGAAGTTAATAATTCCTGATCCTTAGTTATCTAATTTTTTATTAATCAAATGGTACAAAAATCAAGTTAAAATTTTAAAATAATAGAAGATAAAAATAGTATTATTTATCATTAAAAATGAATACAAGTTTAGTAGTTGAAAAAGAAAAATTAGACAATCCCCCCCTTGAAGTACACTATTTAGGAGATAAAGTTTTACGTCAATCCGCTAAAAGAGTTGCGAAAATTGATGAAAGTATTCGAGAATTAGCAAAAGAGATGTTACAAACCATGTATAGCGAAAATGGTATTGGTTTAGCTGCACCTCAAATTGGTGTCAATAAACAAATTATCGTCATTGACTGCCAACCAGATAATCCCAACAATCCGCCAATGATTTTAATTAACCCTGAAATCAAGAAAGTTAGTAAAGATTTATGTGTCATGGAAGAAGGTTGTTTAAGTATTCCTCAAGTTTTCTTAGAAGTTACTCGTCCTCGCATCATCGAAGTTGCTTATAAAGATGAATATGGTAAACAAAAAAAAATCAAAGCTATGGGCTTATTGTCAAGAGTAATTCAGCATGAAATGGATCATCTCAATGGGGTATTATTTGTAGATAGAGTACAAAATCATTTTGCTTTAACAGAAGAATTAAATAAAAAAGGTTTTTCCGTTTCTGCAGTGCAACCTATAAGCTAAGATAAAAAATTACTGACTCAAACCAGAAGAGAAGGAAAACAAAAAATTATAACTCGAAAACTTATAAATCTTTGCGTTTGAGTCTTTATAACCAGAGCGAAAAACACCTTTATGCTTTGATTCAACCATAAATTAATTTTGTTGTTAACCTATAATATTGAAAATATAAACTACTAAAAAATATGACTAATCAAAAAGGACAAGGATTTGGCTTCGGTTTAGGTAGAATGAAAGAATTAGCCCAAGCCTTTCAAAAAGCTCAACAAATACAAGATGATGCTAAAAAACTTCAAGAAGAATTAGAAACTTTACGCATTGAAGGACAAAGTAGTGATAGTTTAGTGATTGTTGTAGTAAATGGTAATCAAGAACCTCAATCTGTGGAAATCAAGGAAGAAGCCTTAACTAAAACTGCTTCGGAATTGTCTCAAATTGTCACTGCTGCCGTTAAAGATGCGCATCAAAAATCTACCGATATTATGAGAGAAAAAATGGAAGCTTTGACTGGTAATTTAGGTTTACCTGGAATGTAAATTAAGTAATAAGTAATAAGTAATAACTAAACTTTGTAATTATTTTATGCAAAAAACTAAATTACTTTTTGTTTGTTTAGGAAATATTTGTCGCTCTCCTTCTGCGGAAAATATCATGAATTATTTAATCGAAAAACAAGGTTTAAGAAATCAATTTGAATGTGATTCTGCTGGTACATCAAGATACCATATTGGTTCTTCTCCTGATAAAAGAATGAAAATTGCGGCAAAAAAAAGAGGCATCGAATTAAAAGGAAAAGCTAGGCAAATAGAAGATTTTGATCTTGAATATTATGACTTTATTTTAGCAATGGATAAATCTAATTATTTCGATATTTTAGCTCTTGATCGACAAGGTAAATATAAACATAAAATAAAGTTAATGTGTGATTTTACCACAAAATTTCCAGATCAAGAAGTACCTGATCCCTATTATGGAGGAGAATCAGGATTTGATTATGTCATTGATTTATTATTAGATGCTTGTCAAGGATTATTAGACTTCTGCAATAAATAATAAAACCAAAAAGAACGATAAATCAAGTTAATTTCATCATTTATCAGCTCAAAATTTTTAATTAAGGGAGATGTCAATAAAACATTTTGATGAAACTACAACATACATTCAGGAAAATCCATCATTGTCGGTAAAAGACAACTAACAAGAAATCTTATCTTTATAACCTTTAACCATATTATAGAAAAAA
>NZ_VRZC01000007.1 GCF_016743215.1 Geminocystis sp. GBBB08 | reverse complement strand
ATATGACCTCGATCGATTGATCTACAACAGTTGCAGAATCTATAAATTGCAAGTGTTTGCGGAGTTTGACAAAAGAGGGGTAGGCTTTATTTCCTTATGGGTTCTCTACAATAAAAAGATAAAAACTTTATAAATAATACATATATAAATTATTTTTTTTGATACAATCGTAAACAATATTATAATTTAACATTAACAAATATGGTTACATTTACAGGCACAAATAGCAATGATACACTTCCCTCTCTCACTGAGGATAATACAGGCGATGATATTTTTCAACCTTTACTGGGAGTTGATCAAGTTTACGGAGGAGACGGAGATGATATTCTTATTATTGATTATTCAAGTAACACTTTCGCCGGAAATAGCTCATACTCTCAAGGATTAAATACTAATAGTTTCACTGATGATGGTTCGGGATCATTTTCGGGCTATCATACTGCTTACAAAAATACTAATGGTGACTATGATCAGGTTTATTTCGAGAATATAGAACGATTTAACATTACTGCCACAAACTTTAATGATTATATTATGGTAGGATGGAATAATGATATTGTTAACGCTGGTGCAGGAAATGACACCATTGAAGCAGTAGAAGGCATTGACTCCATCGATGGTGGTGCTGGAATAGATATTATCAATTATACCAATTTAGCCGATGCCACTAATAACCTCACCATTAACAACAGTGGTGCAACTATTACCACCAGTAACGACACAGTTATTAAAAACGTTGAACAATTCAAAAATCTTTACACAGGTAGCGGTAACGATAACATAGCCTTCACAGGACGCTATAATAACGATGGAATTGCTACAGGTGACGGCAATGATACCATTAATCCGGGATTAGGAATCGATAATGTTTATGGTGGTAACGGTACAGATACCCTAATCATCAACTATTCTAGTAATGCTTTTGCAGGAAATACTTATCCTGCTGGTATAAATAGTGCTATTAACTTTAACGTTAACGGTACTTACAACGGCTGGGTAAATGCTTATTATGATAGTAGTGGTAACTATGATCAAGTTTATTTTTATGACATTGACAAATTGATCATCACTGGTACAGCCAAAAAAGATTATTTTGATCGAGGTGGCGGTACAATTACCATTGACGGCGGTGCGGGAATAGATACCATCAATATACTAGATTTAGGTCTTGAAACTGTTAATTTGACTATTACCGATACGGGTGCTACTATTACCCAAGCTAACGGCACGGTAGTTAAAAACGTTGAACAATTCAAAAACCTTTACACATATAGCGGTAACGATAACATAGCCTTCACTGGACGCTATAACAACGACAGAATTGATACAGGTAACGGCAATGATACCATTAACCCCGGATTAGGAATCGATAATGTTTATGGTGGATTTGGTACAGATACCCTAATCATTGATTATTCTACTAATGCTTATGGGGGTAATGCTAATTATCCAGCAGGTATTAAAACTAATAGTTTTTACCATGAAGGGGGGGGATCTTGGTCCGGAAATTTATATGCTTATTATAGTAGTGGTAACGTTGATCAAGTTTCTTTTTCTGGTATAGAACTATTTAACATCAAAGGTACTAGCGGTGGTGATATGCTTTATGGAGGTAGCGGTAATGATACCCTCATTGGTAATAATGGTAACGACTTAATCGAATCCGGTGCAGGTAACGACATCCTTGACGGTGGTAGTGGCACTGATAGCCTCAAAGGTGGTAAAGGTAACGATACCTATGTCAATCCTACTGGTGATGCTATTACCGAACTTGTCGCAGAAGGTATAGACATCGTTGAATCTAATGCTACTTTCACTTTAAATACCACTGCCTTAGCCAACGTAGAAAATCTCACCTTAACAGGCACAACGGCTATTAACGGTACGGGTAACGCTCAGAAAAACTATATCTTAGGGAACAGTGCTAATAACATTCTGAGCGGTTTAGGAGGTAACGATATTCTTGACGGTGGAGATGGTAACGATAGCCTTGATGGTAGTACTGGTAATGATATTCTTGATGGTGGTATTGGTAATGATACTCTTGTAGGGGGCACTGGCAATGACACCTATATTGTAGATGCCACCGGTGACGTAGTGACAGAAACTTTGACTACGGCTACAGAAATTGATACTGTACAATCTTCTATTACTTATACATTAAGCGCAAACGTTGAAAACCTGATCTTAACAGGTACAACGGCTATTAATGGTACAGGTAACGCCTTAAGTAACCTCATCATCGGTAATAGTGGTGCTAATACCCTTAGCGGTGGTGATGGTAATGATACCCTTGATGGTGGTGGTGGTGGCGGTAAAGATACTCTTGTGGGTGGCGTTGGTAATGATATTTATATTGTGGACAGTATAAAGGATGTGGTGACCGAAACCTCTACTATTGCCACAGAAATTGATACTATACAATCCTCCGTTACTTACAAATTGGAAGCAAACCTTGAAAACCTTGTTTTAACAGGTATAACGCTGATTAATGGTATTGGTAACGGCTTAAATAACAACCTCACAGGCAATACCGCTAACAATAATCTTAACGGTGGTGATGGTAACGATAGTCTTGATGGTGGTGGCGGTAATGATACTCTTATCGGTGGTACTGGTAACGATATTTATATTGTGGATAGTACAACGGATGTGGTGATAGAAATTTCTTCTACTGCCACAGAAATCGATAACGTACTATCGTCTGTCACTTATACTCTGGTGGGAAACGTAGAAAACCTCACTTTAACAGGTACAACTGCCATTATTAATGGTACGGGTAACACCTTAAATAACGTTATAACTGGTAATAGTGGTAATAATACCCTTAATGGTGCCGCAGGTAATGATACCCTTGATGGTGGTGTTGGTGCTGATACTCTCATCGGTGGTACTGGTAATGACCTTTATATTGTCGATAACACTGGTGATATAATTCAAGAAACATCTACCACTGCTACAGAAATCGATAGTGTATTATCTTCTGTCACTTATACCCTAGGTGCAAATTTAGAAAACCTTACTTTAACGGGCTTAACCGCTATTAATGGTACTGGTAATACTCAGAATAACCTCATTACTGGTAGTGCTGGTAATAATATTCTCACTGGTGGTGCTGGTAATGATACTCTTATCGGTGGTAATGGTAATGACCTTTATATTGTCGATAATACTGGTGATATAATTCAAGAAACATCTACCACTGCTACAGAAATCGATAGTGTATTATCTTCTGTCACTTATAGTCTGGGTGCAAATTTAGAAAATCTTACTTTAACGGGCTTAACCGCTATTAATGGTACTGGTAATACTCAGAATAACCTCATTACTGGTAATGCTAATAATAATATTCTCACTGGTGGTGCTGGTAATGATACTCTTATCGGTGGTAATGGAGGTGATAAACTTGTGGGCGGTGAAGGTAATGATATTCTCAACTTAGGTTTAGGAGATGCCGTTACTGATACTGTGATTTATAATCCCAGTGATGGTAGTGACACTGTTAATGAATTTAGCCTTGGTAGTGATAAATTCGCTGTTGTGGGTTTACTTTACATTGACGTAAAGGTTTCGGGTGCTAGTACTGAATTTCGTCTCGGTAATGGCACTCAAGGTGACGCTGGTTTCGGCACTGGTAGTTTACTATTTACTATTACGGGTATAAATACTTTTAATACTGGTAATATTGCCTCTAGTGTTGATGCTTCTAATACCGCTAATTTCTTCTTTAGCTAGTAATTTCTTTTTATTAATTTTTGGTGGGGCGTTGCCCTCGTATCGTAGGGGCAGTTGACTATTTATTATGCCCGTATCTTTAGCCACCGATCACTCACTATTAGCTTTGTCAAGAAGATTGCAAGGAGATTTATTTGTTGGAATTCTTATCTCACAATGAAACGAATTTTATTGCTAATTTTTAAGTTATATTCGGGGAAGTCTTGATTAAGGGAAACTCTTTGATATAGTTCAATCATGGTTGTTTTCAAAGGCTTTGATTTTATCATAAAGACTATCTACGGTTTCATCTTTAAATAGTTGCTTTTTAATATGAGAATAATCACCTTGTCCTAAGTGACAAATTTCTCAAAAACGCATCACTTTTACCACGTCTAAATGATCAATTAAGACGTTAAATGCTTCTTCGATAATTTCTTGATCTGTGTTAAGATTAATTTTCATTGTCTAATTCCTGTATAAAATCTATGGGATTAATGGCTTTTATATACGCTAGTATCTAAATAAATTTTCATGATTTATTCTTACTTTAATTATAAAAAATAGTTTCGTATTTCACCCCTTCACTCTTATCTTAGGTATGATTTGTGGGCGGTGCATCACCTTACTTTATCTTATGGCTATTCCCGCTAAATAACCAGTAGTCCAAGCATTTTGAAAATTAAATCCTCCCGTTACTCCATCAATGTCTAAAATCTCTCCTGCAAAATATAAATGAGGACAAATTTTACTCATCATTGTTTTAAAATCTATCTCTTTTAAGGTAACTCCTCCACAAGTCACAAATTCATCTTTAAATATTCCTTTTCCTTGAATAAAATATTCTCCTCTAGTTATTTCTATTGCTAGTTTTTCTATCTCTTTTTTAGTCATTTCTGCCCAAATTTTATCCCCATTACTTAAGCTATAATTAACCAAACTTTGCCAGAATCTTTTCGGTAGATTAAATTGATTAAAATTAATAACTTTTTGTTTAGATACAGAATCTTTTATCTTATTTAATTCTGGCTTTATAGATTCTAAATTATACTCAGGAAGCCAGTTAATAATTAAGGGTAAATTATAGTTATTTTCATGTAAAATTCTAGCACCCCATGCAGATAATTTTAAGACAGCTGGTCCACTTATACCCCAATGAGTTATTAATAATGCTCCCTTTTGTTCTAGTTTTTTACTCTGTTTAATTCTGAGTTCTAAATGTATATTATTAAAACTAATTCCTGCTAAATTTTCGATTCTTTGATCTTTAATTTTAAAGGTAAATAAAGAGGGGGTAGGAGATTGTATGGAATGACCTAATTTTTTTGCCCATTCATAACCTAAAGGGTTACTTCCTGTTGCTATTAAAACTGATTTTGTTGTCAAAATATTACCTGATTTTAGGATTAAATTAAAACCTAATTCTGATTTATTAATTTCTTTGACAGGAGTTTTGGTTAAAATTTTGATTCCTAATTGTTGTGCAGTTTTTACTAGACAATCAATAATAGTTTGAGAATCATCAGTGATAGGAAAAATTCTTCCATCTTCTTCAGTTTTTAATTTTACTCCCCGACTTTCAAACCACTTAATGGTATCTTGGGGTTGAAACCGAGAAAAAGCCCCTCTTAATTCTTTCTCCCCACGAGGATAGTTATTCACCAATTCCCTAGGGTTAAAACAATTATGGGTAACGTTACACCTTCCCCCCCCAGAAATTTTCACTTTGGTTAATACTTGATTTGTTGCTTCTAAAATTGTAATCTTGAGGTTAGGATTATGTATCCCACAATTAATCGCCCCGAAAAAACCCGCAGCACCACCGCCGATAATGATAACATCAGAATAATCTGTCATTTATTGATAATTTATAGTTGATAAGTACTTGGGCAAAATTAATTGTATATAGGCAATGGGTAACAAGGGGTAACAAGGGGTTTAAACCCCTTACCTTGCCGTGCATTGTTGTCAAAGGCTTGGGAAAAATAAAATCCACAATTAATTTTACTTACCTACTTATAGCTACTCTGTTTAGTAAGCCTTTTAAGGTAAAAAAGATAATTGCGATAATAAACCTTGAAAAATAAATTATGACTCTTTTTGCTTTTCAATTTCAATCTCCAGGGCCTATTTTATTTGAAATTGGTCCGATAAGTTTAAGATGGTATGGATTTTTAATTGCTTCGGCAGTGTTAATCGGTGTTATTATTGCTCAAAAATTAGGAGAATATCGTAACATAAATCCTGATTTAATTGGTGATTTAGTTATTTGGTTAGTTATCGGTGCTATTCCTACTGCTAGAATTTATTATGTCTTATTTGAGTGGGAAAATTATGCCCAACATCCTCAAGATATAATTGCTATTTGGCAAGGAGGAATTGCTATTCATGGGGCTATTATTGGTGGTGTTATTGCCGCTTTAATTTTTGCTAAGATAAATCGTCAATCTTTTTGGCAATTAAGTGATGTTATTGCACCTTCTTTAATTTTAGGACAAGCTATTGGTAGATGGGGAAATTTTTTCAATTCGGAAGCCTTTGGAAGACCGACAAATTTACCTTGGAAGTTATATATTCCCCCACAAAATCGACCTTTTGAGTATATAAATTTTGAGTATTTTCACCCTACTTTTTTATATGAATCTTTATGGAATATCGGGGTTTTTATTTTATTAATTACCTTATTTTTTTGGAGTCTGAAACATAATAATAAATTAAAAAATGGTACTATATTTTTAGTGTATTTAATTACTTATAGTCTTGGTAGAGTTTGGATAGAAGGTTTTAGAACGGATAGTTTAATGATTGGGTTTTTGCGCACTGCTCAAGTAGTTAGTTTAAGTGCGATCGCTTTTGGTCTATTTGGTTTAATCTGGTTATACCTCTTCAAAAAATCCCTACCTGATCTTAAAAACTAGCCATTACTTAACCCGGTGGCCATTGCATTTGGCGATCCCCCAAAATATGTAAATGAAGATGATCAACAGTTTGTCCTCCATCATTACCATTATTAATGACAACTCGATAACCATTAGTTAAATGAGCTTCTTTTGCAACTTTTTTAACAGTCAATAATAAATGCCCTAATAATGCCTTATCCTCATTGTCAGCACTGTCAATGCGTTCAAGAGGTTTTTTAGGGATAACGAGAATATGAGTGGGTGCTTGAGGATTAACGTCTTTAAAGGCTAAACATAAATCATCTTCATAAACGATATTTGCTGGAATTTCTCGGCGGATAATTTTACTAAAAATAGTTTCACTCATAAATTAAATTGTTAGCAGTATTTATTTAACGAATAAATCATTATAAATTATTAATTTTCCGATAGCCTAATAACCAATTCGCTATAGTTGCTCGACGAGTTTGAGGTGGTCCAAATTCACCTATTTTATAACCCTTAAAACCCAATTCTTCTTTTAATAGTTGTTTATTTTCAGGAGGAATAGAACGAGTTAACTTGACATTAGGAGGACGATGGGCAATAAAATCTGGTGGTTCTGGATATTCTTCTGCCCAAGATTGTTCTACTTGAGAAAGATCCCATTTTTCCTTAACAAAATCATAACGATAACCCAAATAATACCACACTAATTGATTAACAATATCATTTTCTAATTTTTCGTTAATTATTTGCCAAATAGTTTCATCATTAAGAGGAGGTAAATTATTGAACATAATAAGGTATAGCAATCCTAAATCATTGGCTAAGAATTAAAGATTAAAAAATAAATCTGTAAATCTTACTATACCTCAAAGCTGACCACTGAAAGCTGAAAGCTAACCACTGAAAGCTAGTAAAATCTTCATTCTAAATTCTAAATTATTTTTCCATATCACTGAGATTAAAGATAAACGGCACATTCCCCCCATTACTGGCAGCACCGTTAGTAACTAATACTTTCGGCATTTGCGCCCCACCTTCTCTCCATGCTTCGATCGCCTCTTTCTGTAACACTAAAGCACCACCTTGATTACTAAGAGTTTCGGCAAGTAATCTTTGAGCTTCGGCTCTACCCCTAGCACGATTAATATCAGCTTGAGCTTGTTGTTCAGCTTCTTGAGCTATATAAACCGCACGTTGAGCCCGTTGTTCAGCGATTTGTTTTTCTTCTACAGCCCTAGCAAATTCAGGAGAAAAAGCTAAATCCACGACACTGGTATCTAAAACAAGAATACCGTATTTTTCAAGACGAGTAATCAGAGCATTATCAAAGTCATCTTTTAATTCTGTACGCTTTGTAATCGCTTCTTCTACAGTACGTTTAGCCGCCGCAACTTTAAAAGATTCTTGAGTTTGGGGTGCAATAATTTTAGCAACAATATTTTGTAAAGTTCCTTGGGTTCTTCTTATTTCTACCACTTTTAAAGGATCAAGACGGAAATTAATGGCAAAACTAGCCGATAAATCTTGTAAATCCTTTGTTGAACTTTGAGCCGGGACAGCAAATTTCTGGACAGTTACATCATAAACATCAACGTTAGAGACGAGAGGCGGTTTGAAGTGAATACCCTCTAATAATACACTATCTTGAGCTTTTCCTAAAATACTCAAGACTCCAGCTTGTCCAGGATTAATAATAATGAAAGAATTAAAACCTACGAATACCAGTAAAGCGGCTAAAATCCCAGCAATCAAATTAGAGATACTGGCTGTTGGTTGACGATCCAATTGTTTAAACTCCTAAAAGTTCGATAAATATAGATTAATTCTAACATTACCTGAGTTTCATTTTTTCATTAGAACAAGATAAGGGGAAGAAAGGAACACAGAAGAGGAGAAGATTATGTATTATTATTTTATACTTTTTAAATTCTTCATTCCTCATTCTCATTCCTAATTATTTAAGATCTGTTTTTTTCAGCCCAAACTCTAGTAGATAATCCCCAAATATAAATAAATCCTTCTGCTGCTTTATGATCAAATTGATCATCCCCGCCATAGGTAGATAAATCAGGACTATATAAAGAATAATCTGATCTTCTTCCTACTACAGTAGCGTTACCTTTAAAGAATTTAATTCTAACCGTGCCACTAACTCGTTTTTGAGTTTCATCAATAAAAGCATCTAAAGCCGTTTTAAGGGGGTTATACCATAAACCTTCATAGATTAAACGACTATACATCTCATCTACATGACCTCTTTTATAATGGGTAACATCACTGGTTAAAGTTAGGCTTTCTAAATCCTCATGGGCTTTGATTAACACTAATAAAGCTGGCGCTTCATAAATTTCTCTTGATTTAATCCCTACTACTCGATTTTCGATCATGTCAATTCGACCAAAACCATGATTACCAGCAATTTCGTTAATTTTAGTAACCAAAGCAACAGGGGATAAACCCTCACCATTAACGGCGACAGGGATGCCTTTTTCAAAAGTAATTTCTACATATTCAGGCTCATTAGGGGCATCTACAATGGATTTAGTTAAAGCATAAACTTCTTCTGGAGGCTCAGTCATAGGATCTTCCAAAGGTCCTGCTTCAATACTACGGCCTAATAAGTTGCGATCAATACTAAAAGGAGAAGATTTTTTAACAGGTGCTTCAATACCAAATTTTTCACCGTAGGAAATCGCTTCTTCCCGACTCATACCCCATTCTCTAGCAGGGGCTAAAATTTTAATGTTAGGGTTTAAGGCCGTAATACCAACATCAAAACGAACTTGATCATTTCCTTTGCCAGTACAACCGTGGGCTACTGCATCAGCACCGTATTTTTCAGCGGCTTCTACCAACAATTTAGCAATTAAAGGACGAGCTAACGCCGTAGAAAGGGGATAACGATTTTCATATAACGCATTAGCTTTAATAGCAGGAAAAGCATAATTAATGACAAATTCTTCCGTTGCATCCGCCACCAAGGACTCTACAGCACCACATTTTAATGCTTTTGCTTGAATAGGACCTAATTCTTCTCCTTGTCCTAAATCCGCCGCTAGGGTGATTACTTCCTTAACACCCCATTCTTTCATTAAATAAGGAATACAAACAGAGGTATCAACTCCCCCAGAATACGCTAAAACTACTTTATTAGCACGACTCATAAAATTTACTCTACTATCGATAGAACTAAGTGGTTATTGTAGCAATAAGAGTATTTTTAACCAATTAAAAGTCAAGATTTGCCTACTTTTCCCTCTTTTCTTGAGAGTAAAATTTAATCGGTTTTAATTTATTCTCTTTTTTTTGCCCCATATCTGAACAAATTGTCCGTTTATATTGACTTTTTTTTTAATATTTGTTATCATCGAATATGTGAGTCAAATCAAATGGGATTGTAGCTCAGCTGGTTAGAGCGTCCGCCTGTCACGCGGAAGGTCGCGGGTTCGAGTCCCGTCAGTCCCGTTTCTTTACATTACTTGTTTTGATTAGGGTTCACTCCTTTGACTTATGATAATTATCATAATTGATGCAAATTTGATGCAAAAATCTTGAATTTATTAAGTTTACTCAATTCTTACTCAAATTTGAAGAGTCTTATTTTCTGATGACACTAATTTGTTATCACGCTATTTAATTTGTTACTGTACAGATATTGTCAACGGTTAATTTTAGTCGTAAGTTGACGTGATTGATAAAAAGTTTCTAAACTATCAGTATCTCCTACAAAGCGCCAATGCCAAGGCTCATAACTGATACCCTGTAAATTATCTTGGGGAAAAGATAACTCAAAACTATACTGGGGTGCATTTTCTTTTAACCATTTATAAGCGGCAGTGTTTTCAAAATTAGTATTTAAATTAGTTGCAGGAACATTACCATCACCAATATCCAGAGCATAACCAGTATGGTGCTCACTATAACCCGGAGGAGCACTTACTTCGGCTCTTTTTGATGTTACTTGTTTTCGTTGTTCTTTTACCTTAAAAAAAAGATATTCTTGGTCTTTAACAGAGCGAAATCCTGAAATAGGAGTTAGAATGACACCTTGTGTCCTTGCATCCCGTTGCATTTGTAAAAACTTATCAGCCGCTTTTTGCCTTAACTTAATACTTCCGTCACTGGTGATGGATTTTAATTCACTTTGAGGAGCTTGTTTATAGGGTAAATGTCCTAAAATATTATCAAGTCTTTTTCCCTCACTATTCTCTGTTGAAAGGGAATTATCGGGTATTGTTATCGGGCTATTGCTATTATTGGGAGTTTCACTGACAGAATTTTTATTCTTAATTTGTGGTGACTCAGGATTTCGGTAAAAAAAAAGTACAACCAATGTTAATAACCCTATGGTAGTGGCGATAATAATTATATTAACTATATGTATGGCTATAGAATTTGATTTAACCACAGATTTTTTTGCTTCCCTCAAAGCGACTGGAATTTCATCCATAGAC
Organism: Geminocystis sp. GBBB08; assembly: GCF_016743215.1. GTDB lineage: Bacteria > Cyanobacteriota > Cyanobacteriia > Cyanobacteriales > Cyanobacteriaceae > Geminocystis. The sequence continues at coordinate 38,925 of NZ_VRZC01000007.1, read as the reverse complement.
TTTACATTTCTTAATTTGATCTTAATTATTTTAACTTTTTGTGGCTCAATCATCATCATTGATTAGTAAATTTCAGGTTATTTCAGCTAAATTTCAGGTAAACTAGCTTTAATAAATTAATTAACAATAGACTTTGAGAACCAAATATTTTTAAGTAGCTTGTAGTCAGGAATTTCTCTCTAAATTTTCTCACTATACTTGATGTCTAATCAACTATAAAAAATTAGCCCTTAAAATTAAACTTATTCTCTTAATTATTTAAAATAAAAATTAAATTCATATGAGTTACGATCTTGAAAAATCCGTATTAGAAAGATATGAAAAAGGAGCAAAAAATCATGAAGCAAGTTTATGTTGCCCAACGGAATATGATACTAAATATTTGCAAATTATCCCTGATGAAATTATAGCAAAAGATTATGGATGTGGAGATACTACAAAATATGTAAATGAAGGTGAAATAGTTGTTGATTTAGGCTCAGGGGCAGGAAAAAATTGTTATATTATTGCTCAAAAAATCGGTAAAAATGGACAAGTTTTTGGTGTTGATTTTAATGAGGAAATGTTAAACTTAGCTCGTAAATATCAGCAAGAAATTACCGATAAATTAGGTTATCAAAATACCCACTTTATTAAAGGTAAAATTCAAGATTTAAAATTACCTTTAGATCAAGTAGAATTATGGTTAAAAAATAACCCTATTAAAAGTTTAGAACAATTACGCACTTTTGAAACAGAATGCGAACGTCTTCGGAAAGAAGAAACCTTAATTAAAGACAATTCTGTTGATGTAGTAGTCTCTAACTGTGTCTTAAACTTAGTTAAACCTGATGATAAAAAACAACTTTTTGATGAAATTTATCGAGTTTTAAAAAAAGGCGGAAAAGCAGTTATTTCTGATATAATTTGTGATCAAGATGTCCCTTTAGAAATGATAAATGATCCTGAATTATGGAGTGGTTGTATATCGGGTGCTTTTCGTGAGGATAAATTTATTAAAATGTTTGAAAATGCTGGATTTAAACAAGTAGAAATAGTAGCTCGACAACAAAAATCTTGGCAAGTAATTAATGGTATAGAATTTCGCTCCTTAACAGTAAAAGCCTATAAAGAAAAGACAGCAATAACTAATAATAACTCTTGCTGTTCTCCAAAACAATCCTGTTGTTAAAAATAGGGTAGGCATTGCTTTTGAAAATCACTTTTTTTTAGACTAAAACTTTGACAAGAACTATTTTAATTAAAATTATTATCAATAACTAATGGTAACAACTGATCAAATAACAAACTTTACTGACAAAATTAGTCATTCTTTACCAAAGGAAAAAATAACTGTTTTACAAATAAATTTAGGTAGAAAATGTAATTTAGTGTGTAATCATTGTCATGTAGAAGCTTCTCCAAAACGAAAAGAAGAATTAACTCCCGAAATTTGTCAACAATTAGTTACAATTATTAACAACTTTCCGCAAATCAAAATCATTGATTTAACTGGGGGTGCACCAGAAATGCACTATGGTTTTGCCGAATTGGTTGAAGCTGCCAAAAATAATAATAAACAAATAATAATTAGATCTAATTTAACCATTTTTTTTGAGTCTGGTTATGAATATTTACCTGAATATTTTGCCAAAAATAAAGTTAGAGTTGTTGCTTCTTTGCCTTGTTATTTAGAAAATAATGTTGATAAGCAAAGAGGTAATGGAGTTTATCGTCAATCAATTCTTGCTTTACAAAAACTTAATCAATTAGGCTATGGAATCAATCCAGATTTAATTATTGATTTGGTATATAATCCCCCTTTACCGAAGAATAATAACTTCAGTTTAACCCCTAATCAACAAAATCTTGAAAAAGATTATAAACGGTATTTAGAAAATAACTTTAATATTAAATTTAATCAATTATTGACTATTACTAATTTACCTATCGGTAGAGCTAATTTTCATTTAGAAAAACATCAAATAAAAGATAGTTATTTACAATTTTTAGAGGCTAATTTTAATAAAGTTACTTTACCTTTTTTAATGTGTCGTAATCAATTATCAGTAGATTATTTAGGGAATATTTATGACTGTGATTTTAACCAAATGGAAAACATTTATTCTTTAAATAAGCAACAACAAAAAGTTACTTTAACTCAAATTTTAGAACAAAATAACCTTGATTTAATCGGGGAAATTCAAACGGCTAATTATTGTTACGGTTGTACTGCGGGAAGTGGTTCAAGTTGCGGAGGCTCATTAACAATTAACAATTAATAATTAACAATTAAATGATTGTTAGGCTATAATAATTAACAAAAAGATTAAATTTTAAATAAAATTATAATGGTTTTAAAAGCGGTTTTATTTGATTTTAATGGCGTAATTATTAATGATGAAGGAATACATCAACAATTGATCGATGATTTATTATTAAATGAAAATTTACTGCCTTCAGGAAAAGAATATCAACAATTTTGTTTAGGAAAAAATGATCGATCTAGTTTAAAAGATATACTGGCAAATAGAGGAAGAATTGTCTCTGAGGAAGACTTAGATAAATTAGTACAAAAAAAGGCAAAGGCGTATCATGAAATTGTTAGTAAAATGTCACAGCTGCCCATTTATGACAAAGTAATTGAATTTATCCTTCATCTTCAAACTCGTCATTTATACCTAGCACTTATTACAAAAAATTTTAAACAAGACACAGAATATCTCCTTGAAAGAATGAATCTCAAACAATATTTTAATGTTCTAGTGACAGGAGAAGACATAAAATTCGGAAATACTTACCCTAGTAGCTATTTACTAGCCATTAAAAAATTAAATCAACAAAATCCTGATTTGTCCCTTAAAATATCAGAATGTTTAGTCATCGAAGACACTCCTACCGGCATCGAAGCCGCAAAAAATGCTGGAATCTCTGTAGTTGGGGTAGCAAATACTTATCCTTTCCATTTGTTACAAAGACAAGCTAATTGGTGTGTTGATCATCTCATGGAATTAGATTTAGATTGGATTGACCAAACCTTAGTAAAAGCCTAATTTTTGCTATAATATATCATTAGTTTGGGGAATTAGCTCAGTTGGTAGAGTGCTGCGATCGCACCGCAGAGGTTAGGGGTTCGATCCCCCTATTCTCCATCTCCTATAACTCTTTTCCCATAATCGTTTCAATGAGTTATTTTGTCATAAAATAAAATGTTTTCAATTATCTTTCAACAATTAAGGAGAGTCTCTTTCCTCTTGGTCCTGATTATCCTCATTTATTATTTGTTGCTGAAATTGGATAAATTCTTCAATAGTTAAAGGTGATTGTTTTGGATGTTTATTATTTGGATTACGTTTATTTTTACTAACTTTTAACTTACTTAATTTTATATATATTGATTCTAATTCACTATATTCACATAGTCTAAGAAATACTCTTAAACAATCTTGAAATCTTCTTTCATTTTTATTATCACAATATTGAAATAAAGTATCATAAAGTATTTGATAATTGATGGTTTTTTCTAATGGTAATTTATCAAAATATCTTCCATTTTCTTGATCGTAGCTTTTCTGATCAGACTTACGATCTTCTTTTCTAGGTAAACCTCTTTTATCAGGAACGCTAAAAAATCCTTATAACATCTTGGAAGGTAATTAAATCATTAAAAGCCTTTTGATTGATACCCTTAATATTTTGTTCATACCAGTCCCAAAAATCAATTTCAGATTCATAATTACTTAATTTTAGGTTAAGTGCGATCGCTTTTTCTAAACAAACAACGATTTAAACCTAAAACAGTGAAATTTTCTCCATATGTTTTGTTTTAAATAAAGAATAAAGTAGACTTCAATAGTAGTATTGCTAACTATATTTAACCAAAGAGTTATTAAGTATCTTTACTTATCGGTAATCCGTATCTGTAGTGTTCAGTAAATCGCACAAATATTTGTTAAGTTTTGTTAAGTTTTGATCAAGTTTCGAGGATACAGTAAGTAGTCGAGATTTTGATAATCAAGCCGTAAAATTATTTGTCAAATGTTTATTGTTAAACAGAATGATACAACCCACATTCCGCACGTCAACTTGTAAAATTAAAGAAATTTCCAAATTGATTTTTAAGGGCGATCGCCATTAATAAGATGAATTTCTCTGGGAAAGGTTGAAAATAACATTTTTTAAAACAATACTAAACTTATACCAGTTTTAGTAATCTTTTGAAATATGCGGAATGTGGGTTTAAATATTAATTATTCTTGATACTTCAATTTTCTAGGTTAAGATTAGGTTAAGATAAATTTAAGGTTCATCTATAGTAAGTATGGAGGTTAGAAAACAATGAACAATGTTACTCTTCAAGAAGTTAAACAAGATTTTCTCTATCCAATTTCTTCTTATCATGGTAAAGACTATTTTCAAGGTTTAATTCCTAATCAAAAATTACAACGATTTACAGCTGAGATTAACTACATAGCAGGATTACATGGTAATGGCAAATTATCAACTCAACAAGCCTTTCAAAAAATTGAATATTTATGTCAAGTTTTAGATGGAATTAATGAATTTTGAGGATTATACAACGATGAGGTATTAAGCTAAAACGCATTTAACTTACATTCGTTTATCTCTTTCCTCTTCCCTACCTCTCATAGTTAACTTAGATGCGTCTGAAGCTTATCAATTAAAAATAAGCCCTAAAGGGCTAACTACAAACAAGTAAATATTTTTATGTAAACTTAATGTTCTTTTGTTACTTGTTCAGTGGAGGACGGGGAGAATACCATTTAAAATGTTGATAGCCGGTGCGAGAAATTTCTTGAACTAAAGTTCTAGCAGAGTAATCGTTATAAGGACGTTTTACTAATACTGAAGCAATATAACGTTTACCATTGGGTATATCAATAATTCCTGCGTCTCCTAATATAGTGCCAATATCCCCTGTTTTATGAGCAATAGAAGCATCTTTTTCAATTCCTTGTGGTAATAATGATCTCGTTTTTGTTTGTCTCATAATCTCAAAAAGGCGATCGCGGGATCTCAGAGAAATTAATTCACCTTGATTAACTTTAACTAATACCATTGCTAAATCTCTGGGAGTAGTAGTATTTGTACCGTTTAAGTCTGGTAAAGGATTATTGATTACCGTTGCACCTAAACCCCATTCTTGAAAACGTTTATTTAATATATCTTTACCTCCTAATCTTTCAATAATCATATTCGTTGCCGTGTTATCACTATTGATGATCATTTCTGTTGCTGTATGAATAGCAGAAAATTGAGTGCCCACGGGTTGATATTGCATTTTTCCCGACCCACTGCCAATGTTAGACTTAGTTGTAGTTAGTTTTTCATCAAGATAAACTTTTCCAGCATCTATATCTTGAAAAAATGCTACTAAAATAGGAATTTTAATAGTACTAGCTGCCGCAAATTTAGTTGTGCCATTAAAATTAACATAAGCACCATTATCTAAATCAACAAAAAACGCCCCGGGATCTAATTTAGGATATTTAGCTTTTAGTGCAATCAATTTATTTTTTAGAGATGCTAATTCACCACTAAAAACCAAAGACTGATTATTACTGTCTGATGTTTTTATTTCTGATTTTTGAACAACTGGTTCAGCTATGGAAGTAGTTTCTTTTTCTTCTGATATTTCAGCCATTTTAACGGATAAACCTTTCACAATTGGCAAATTTATTCTGGGAAATAATGGCTTTGTTAAATCACTATTTGCCAATACACTACCAAAAATAGCACTAATGCCAGCACCGAAATTAGCGAAGCTATGTATATTATTAATGATAATAGTTCCTAAATTTGGGGGAGTTTCATTCTGATAAACCGTAGGAGGTTTAATGGTAGAAACAATATTATTTTTTCCTACAATAGTATTTTTTGTGGAATTATTATTAACATTAGAGATTTTTCTGCGAGACACTTGTTTCCTGATTATTTTAGATTTTTTAGGCAAGTCTGATTTGTTATTATAATTATTTTCTCCGGAAGTTCGAGATAAAAAGATTTTCAAAGTTCTCCCCTCAAATTGTTAAATCTTTAATGAATGAATGTAAAAATATTAACTCAATTGATCAAACATTATAAAAATTTTTTTTTGTGTCCATTTGTATTGTTATTTATTGTTTGATCGCCCATTGTATTTGACGTAAAATACCTCTAATCATTGATAATTCCTGACTGTTCAAATTAGCACGGTTAACGATTCTTCGTAATTTTGCCATTTTAATAGGTGCAGTATGAGGATATAAATAGTTAACATCTAATAATACCGACTCTAAATGTTGATAATATCCCTCTAACTCCTCAATATTAGCTTTTTTTTCTTGAACCAAATTTTCTGAAGTTTCTATCTTCTCTAATCCTTGATAAAGTTCATAGGCACAAACTCCTACCGCTTGAGCTAAATTTAAGGAAGGATATTCAGGATTTGCCCGAATACAGATGAAACGTTGAGCATAACTCAATTCCTGATTACTTAAACCTCGATCTTCAGGACCAAAAATTAAAGCGGAATTAACCTTTTTTTCTAATAACCAAGGAAGTGCAACTCTTGGAGTTTCTAAGACTGTGGTAATACCCCTTGCCCTTGCAGTAGTGGCGATCGCCCGTTGACAACCTTGTAAAGCCGTAGGTAAAGAATCAACAATGAGAGCTTTGTATAAAATTTCGATTCCATGAACTGCCATAATTTGAGCATCTTCGGATAGATAATCACAACGAGGATTAACGATTACTAAACGGGATAATCCCATATTACGCATAACTCTGGCGATCGAACCAATATTTCGTTCTCCTGCTGGTTCAACTAAAATAATCTTAACCTGATCAATTGATGTCATTTTCGCTCTGAGAAACTAATGATTATCAAGATAATCTTAACCAATCTGTTCTATCTAATAACACCTAGAGATGGAACAAAATCTACTACTACTGGTAATGGGAAAGTGACTGGTTCAACTACCAATACCAATGGTTTCTATCTATTTTCAGCAAAAATAACCCCTTCATAAATGTCCGAAAAAGATATTTCAAAATCAATTTTTCCTAACTTTAATATCTGATTTTCTCCTAAATATTCTTTAAATTTCCACTCTCCTTGACATTCTTTAATAAATTGTTCTACTGAAAAACTATACTGATCGATTAAAATATATTCTTGAAAAGATTTAATTGAACGGTAGCTTTTAAATTTTTCTCCTTTATCATAATTTTGGGTAGAATTTGATAAAACTTCGATGATTACGAGGGGATTTGTTACAGTTGTTTTTTTATCTCCTTCATAGAGTGGTCGATCATCAAAAATCATAATATCAGGGTAAGTATAACGTCTATCAAGAGGGATAGAAAGACGCACATCATTAATATAAATTTCGTAATTTTTACCCTTAGTTAAGAACTTAAAATTATAACAAAAATTAAGGGCTATTTTATTATGATTAGTTGTACCTCCTGTCATAGCAATAATCTTCCCATCGTGGTATTCGCTTTTATATTCGGCGGTTTCTTCTAACTCTAAATATTCTTCTACTGAATAGTAAGTTTTTTCTAGTTGAGCAATCATGATTTTTTCTTATTGATAGCTATTACCTTATTATAAATTAATTTTTTTTGCTCGTAGGGATTGAATAATATTCAACCTGTATAGGCTTGGTTCCCTTATTTTCATAAATATAGTTGATGTCTATTCTAAAAAATAAGTTTTTGGTTTTTCTTTTAATTTTAATTCAGCAATATAATTGTGTAAATCTTCACTCTTTGAAAAAGTCTTTACATAATTATAACGATTAGAAAATAGTCCTGTAAGACTTAAGGAAGTCCCTAATAAAAAGCAGAAATTATAAAATAAAACAGCAGATTCAGCAGTTGCCTTAATAAACAAAATACAAAATAAAACGGCAAATGGAAAACCAAATAAACCCATTAAAAAATGCTTATTTCTCTGGTATAATGTATAAATATTATCTGATTCGACTATTTTAAATCTTTTCATTTTTACTTTTTAAATTCAAAAAATATGATTTTCTTAGTAATCTATTTCCCTATATAATAAGATTTATTTTTTGTTAATCTCTTATATCACTATTATCCGTGGGAATTTTTAAACTAAAATTAATGACGATCGACTTATTTTCACAACTAACATTCGTTATATTTACTACACTTTTTTCTGCTAATAATTCACTAATAGACGACTGTGGCGATAACGCACATTTATAACCAGCACCCTCTAACCATTCACAAAGACTGCGATAATTATTGATTCTTTCTTCCGATTTATCTAATAAAACTTTGATATATTTATAGACACTAGCACATAAATCCGTTTTCACTCCATTACGATCTTTTCCCAATTTCTCGGCAATTTCCGTTAATAGATCCTAGACTGATAGGAGGAACTGTTGCAATCATAGTTAGTACAGGACTGGCGATCGCCAATGCACCTTTATTGGTAGTAGCGGGAATCGGTGTTGGTTCTTATTTTGTAATTAAAAGTATTCTTGAACAATTAAATTAAACATTCATTAACAATGGCAAAGTTATTATATTAATTCTTTGAGTGTAGAAGAAGTTTTAAGAAAAGTCGATTTAGAAGATCAAGAAGAATTAGATATATTAAAGCCAAGAATCGTTACTTTAACAAAACACTCGAAAGTTTCTGGTAACAGTCAATTAACTGAAAATTATGAGGATATATCATCAACAGAAATCACAACTTTTGACTCTTTAAATCAAGTAGAATCTCCCTCTTATTTAACGATGTTTTTCCAACAAATTAACTTTGAAGTCATACAAATTTTACGCACTCCTTTATATTTATTAGGAATATTTATTGTTCCTTTTTTAATTCCATTTTTACTTAGATTATCAGGAAATACAGATGATCAAATATTACCATTAACTGCTATTTGCGGTCTATTTTTATTCACGATCGTTATTGATAGATTTTTAGTAACAAAAAAGGTGGGCATTACCCACCCTACAATTATAGTCACTTAACTCGTCTTTTTATGGGGACAAGTTAAGCAGCTATTTCGACAAATCCAACTTGTGTTTGAGGTTGTGGAATACTATCTCCTCTTTCCACTAAAACCTCCAGATAAAGTGCGATCGCTTCTTTCACATTTTCTTGCACTTCTTCTAAAGTGTCCCCAATACTAACACATCCGGGCAAATCAGGTACGATCGCACCCCAATTATGCTCTCCTTTTTCATGAAATACTACATATTGTTTCATTATTTAATCTCCTATTTGTGCCTGTTTCCAAATTGCATTTAATGTACCTATGGGAATATCATCACTAGGTTTTCTTGGTACAACTACGATACCAGACTTATGATCATGTGCTAATACTGCCACGCATTCTGATTTGATACCATCCATCTTTTTTCAGTCGTTTAAGTACATCTTTAACTTTCATTAATGTATTAATTACTAATTTTAACTGAATTATATTTACTTTTGACGAAGAATAAAATATTAATGAGTACAAAAAAGATAGGCAATGCCCACCCTACAATTATACGTCTAACTCAGTTAGGTTTAACCTTGGCCCATGGGTTTCGATAAATTCTCGACGTGGTGCAACTCTATCGCCCATTAACACGGTAAAAATATGATCTGCTTGAGCCGCATCTTCAATTTCAACACGTTTCATCATGCGGGTTTCAGGATTCATAGTAGTATCCCATAATTGTTGAGGCATCATCTCCCCTAAACCTTTAAAACGCTGAATATTATAGTTAGCATTGGCCGGAAATTCTGCTATTTTTTGTTGCAATTCCCTGTCACTGTAACAATAATAATGATTTTTACCTCTTTCTAATTTATACAAAGGAGGACAAGCAATGTAAATATAGCCTTCTTCTACTAATTGTCTTTGATAACGATAAAAGAATGTTAATAATAAAGTACGAATGTGCGCTCCATCTACGTCAGCATCCGTCATTATTACGATACGATGATAACGCAATTGATTAGGATCAAATTCATCCCCTCGAATGCCTAAACCTAAAGCAGTGATTAAGGATTGAATCTCGTTATTTTTATAAATTTTGGCATCATCGGTTTTTTCGATGTTAAGAATTTTACCTCTTAAAGGTAGGATAGCTTGAAAACGGCGATCGCGCCCTTGTTTTGCCGAGCCTCCTGCACTATCTCCTTCTACAAGATATATTTCTGATTCAGAAGGATCACGAGAACTACAATCAGCAAGTTTACCGGGTAAAGGAGAAGATTCTAAAACAGATTTACGTCTTACTAATTCTCTTGCACGTCTAGCGGCATCGGCGGCTTTAAAGGCTTGAATGGCTTTATCGATTACGCTATCAGCTACTTGAGGATTTCGTTCTAAATAATCGTTTAAAACTTCTCCTACTAATGAGTCAACAATACCTCTAACTTCCGAGTTGCCTAACTTAGTCTTAGTTTGCCCTTCAAATTCAGGATCTGGTACTTTCACAGAGATTACAGCGGTTAAACCTTCTCTGACGTTTTCTCCTCCTAAATTGGGCTCATTTTCTTTGATTTTATTTCGTTTCCGTGCAACATTATTAACTGTACGAGTTAAAACGGTTTTTAAACCCTCTAAGTGTGTGCCACCGTCAATGGTACGAATATTATTGGCAAAACCCAAAACTGTGTCGCTGTAGGAGTCAATACACCACTGAAAAGCAACCTCTACTTGTACACCATTTTTCTCTCCTTCCACATAAATAATGTCTTGGTGTAAAACCTCTTTTTCTCTTGTCATGTAGGTGACATATTCTTTAATACCTCCTTCATAACAATAGGTTTCAATATGTATTGGAGTAACACGGTGATCGCTAAAAGTAATTTTAACTCCCGCATTTAAGTAAGCTAATTCTCGAAGTCTGCCGGAGAGGGTATTATAATCAAACTCGGTAGTTTCAGTGAAAATCTGATTATCAGGTAAAAAAGTGATAGATGTACCTGTAGAATTATCAGCATTAGGATTGGCTATCAATTCCGTAATAGGATTACCCCTTTCATAGCGTTGGGTAAAAATTTGCTGTTGACGTTTAACCGTAACTTGTACCCACTCAGAAAGAGCGTTAACCACAGAAATACCAACACCATGTAAACCGCCAGAAACCTTATAACCTCCGCCTCCGAATTTACCTCCAGCATGAAGTACTGTCATAACTGTTTCTAATGCTGATTTTTTGGTGGTAGGGTGAATGTCTGTAGGGATACCTCTACCATCATCAGTGACAGTAACTGAACCATCAGGATTAATTTCTATTTCTATGTGACTACAATAACCTGCTAAAGCCTCATCAATGGAGTTATCAACAACTTCATAAACTAGATGATGTAATCCTCTCGGTCCAGTAGTACCAATATACATACCCGGACGCTTTCTAACAGGTTCTAACCCCTCTAGTACTTGAATTTGATCTACACCGTAATTCGTGGTTTGGTTTTCTGTACTCATGTAATTTTATTACTCCGATTCAAGGCTTTTTTTCGGCTATTTTTCCTTGAATGATATTTTTATCCAAAATTATAACATATAAGAGAATATCACGATTTAAACCTTCACTCAAGTCATTTTTTGAAAAGGATAGGTTATTATAGGTAATGAGGAATGAGAGATTAATCATGGGGACTGAAAAAGTCTTCTCTTCCTCAAAGAGTGTTTTTTTATTTACAATCCAGCGGTGGTTTCTTGAAAAAATTTATCCCAATCGATGGTAACAGAAGTATTTATTTCATTTTCAGGTTGGGAAATTAAATCAAATGCCTTGTTTCTAGCAAAAGGATTGTTTAAGGCTTGAATTACCACGTTAGCTACATCGCCCCTAGGTATTGAAGTGGGAATACCGTTGGGAGGTGAAGTCAAAAATTTGTCATCTTTTCCTACCAATAACTCTCTTCTACCTTCTGGTTTATCTAATAATCCTCCAGCTCTAATAATTGTATAATCAATGCCTGAATCGATTAAATATTGTTCAGCTTTGCGTTTCCAAATTAAAATGTTACCGTTACCTAAACGATTTAAAGGATGATTTTCGTTTGTGCCACCCATTGAACCTACTAATATTATATGCTCAATTCCAGCATTTTTAGCTGCATCTATTTGATTTTTTTGCCCTAACCAATCTACTTCTTCTGGTTTTCCATTCTCTTCAAAGTCAAATTCGGGTGGTTTCCCTTCTTGGGGTGGTGCAATCATTTTTGGCACAGCACTGGTTAAAATTATTAACCCATTACAACCTTGAGTTGCGATCGCCAAATCTTTTGAAGATAAAATATTACCGAAAATAAAACCTTCTGTCGATGTAAAAATTTCTTGAGCTTTCTTTTTTGATTTGGCAAAAGGTATTACTTGCCAGTTATGATCATCTAATTGTAACTTTTTGACAACTAGAGATCCTGTTCTGCCAGTAGCACCAGTAATTAAAACTTTTTTTGTCATGATTTTGTTAATAGATAGATATAAACCCTAGAAGTAGTTTCTCTGTGTCTTAAAAAATAAATTGTCAAACTTATATTTAGATCCTATGGTAAACTTTCTCTTTTAGCAATTAAATTAGTGTATTTCAGATTATTGATTACGGATTATTCAGCAGGTGATTTAATCACGACTAAATTAGTGAGGTATTCCGATCTAAATAATTTTCAGGAAAACTATATAATAATTTATAGATTTAAAAGGAAAAATATCTTTACTTAAGGCTATTTTATCAGTTTTTATCTTTATTTAATTTATTATATTTATTGTTTATTTCTATTAATTTTAGAGAATAAAATGCAACCAACAAACCCACAACAATTTACTGAAAAAGCATGGGAAGCAATAGTTAAAACTCCGGATATTGCTAAACAAAATCAACATCAACAAATTGAAAGCGAACACTTATTAAAATCTCTTTTAGAGCAAGAAGGATTAGCTGTTAATATTTTTAATAAAGCTAATGTAACTCTGCCTCGTTTACGAGATAAAATTGATGAATTTATTAACCGTCAAGCTAAGATTAAAAATATCAGTGATTCTGTCTATTTAGGCAAAAGTTTAGATAGTCTTTTAGATAGAGCAGAAAATTATAGAAAACAGTTTAATGATGATTTTATTTCTATTGAACATATTATCTTAGCCTATGCACAAGATGAACGTTTTGGCAAGAAATTATTACAAGAATTTAACTTAGATGAAAATAAATTAAAATCGATTATTAAAGATATTAGAGGAAGTCAAAAAGTGAGTGATCAAAATCCTGAAAATAAGTATGAATCGTTAACTAAATATGGGCGAGATTTAACAGAATTAGCAAGGTTAGGAAAGTTAGATCCGGTTATTGGTAGAGATGATGAAGTCCGCCGTACTATTCAAATTCTCTCTCGTCGCACGAAAAATAATCCCGTCTTAATTGGTGAACCCGGTGTCGGTAAAACTGCTATTGTGGAAGGGTTAGCTCAACGTATTATTAATCGTGATGTTCCAGAGTCCTTACAAGATAGAACTCTTATTGCCTTAGATATGGGAGGTTTAATCGCTGGGGCAAAATATCGAGGGGAATTTGAAGAAAGGCTAAAGGCGGTATTGAAGGAAGTCACTGAATCTCAGGGTAATATTGTGCTTTTTATTGATGAAATTCATACAGTAGTAGGTGCCGGAGCGACTCAAGGGGCAATGGATGCCGGAAACTTGTTAAAACCGATGTTAGCCCGGGGTGAATTACGTTGTATTGGGGCGACAACCCTTGATGAATACCGTAAGTATATTGAGAAGGATGCGGCACTAGAGAGACGTTTTCAATCGGTATTTGTCGATGAGCCTAATGTTATTGATACTATCTCAATTTTGCGTGGTTTAAAAGAGCGTTATGAGGTACATCATGGGGTGAAAATTGCTGATACTGCTTTAGTGGCGGCGGCTATGCTTTCTAATCGTTATATTACTGATCGATTTTTGCCTGATAAAGCTATTGATTTAGTGGATGAATCAGCGGCTAAATTGAAGATGGAAATAACTTCAAAACCGGAGGAATTAGATGAAGTTGATCGCAAAATTTTACAACTTGAAATGGAACGTTTATCTCTGAAAAAAGAGGAAGATCAAGCATCTGTTGAAAGAAGAGAAAAATTAGACCATGAATTGGCAAATTTAAAAGAACAACAATCATCATTAAATGCTCAATGGCAGGGAGAAAAAGATATTATTGATCAAATTCGTAATTTACGCAAATCTTTAGAACAAATTAACGTTGAAATTCAACAAGCTGAGCGAGATTATGACTATAATAAAGCCGCTGAATTACGGTACGGAAAATTAACTGATATTCAACGACAAATTAAAGATAAAGAAGCATTATTAGCAGAAAAACAAACCAGCGGAAAATCACTTTTAAGGGAAGAAGTTACCGAGTCTGATATAGCAGAAATTATCTCAAAATGGACGGGTATTCCTATTAGTAAATTAGTGGAATCTGAAAAGGAAAAATTATTACACCTTGAAGATCAACTTCATGATCGAGTAATTGGACAAAATGAGGCAGTTATTGCCGTTTCTGACGCTATTCAACGTTCTCGTGCTGGTTTAGCCGATCCTAATCGTCCTACCGCTAGTTTTATCTTTCTAGGGCCTACTGGCGTAGGTAAAACCGAGTTAGCTAAAGCCTTAGCACAAATTCTCTTTGACACTGAAGATGCGATCGTGCGAATAGATATGTCAGAGTACATGGAAAAACATACGGTATCTCGTTTAATGGGTGCGCCTCCGGGATACGTTGGTTATGAAGAAGGAGGGCAACTTACCGAAGCTATACGCAGAAGACCTTATTCTGTAGTATTATTTGATGAGATTGAAAAAGCCCATCCTGACGTATTTAACGTAATGTTGCAAATCTTGGACGATGGACGCTTAACAGATTCTCAAGGGCGTACCGTTGATTTTACCAATACTATCATCATCATGACCAGTAACATAGGTTCGCAGTATATTCTTGATTTAGCGGGGGATAACTCAAAATATGAGGAGATGCGTAGTAGAGTTATGGATGCTATGCGCGGTAATTTCCGCCCAGAATTTTTAAACCGTATCGATGAAATAATCATTTTCCATAGCCTTGAAAAATCAGAATTAAGAAATATCGTCAAAATCCAAGTTCAACGGCTAGAATCACGCTTAAATGAGCAGAAAATGACATTAAAATTATCCGATCCAGCCCTCGATTTTCTCGCTGACATTGGCTATGATCCAGTATATGGTGCAAGACCTTTGAAACGTTCTATACAACGCTATTTAGAAACGGCGATCGCCAAGGCAATTTTAAGGGGTGAATTTAAAGACGGAGACACGATTTTAGTCGATGTAGAAGACGAAAGATTAAGCCTTAAAAAAGTCTAACTGTAGGGTGGGCAATGCCCACCTTTTTGATTATAATTTAAACAAGAAATAACGTTTTTAATTATCATTTTGAGAGTATTTAAAAATAAAAGTTGTGATAGATTTACTAAAAATGAAAAAATCAAAGATAAAGATTTATGGGAAGCTGTTGAAAGAGCAAATAAAGGTTTAATTTCAGCTGATTTAGGTGGAGGTTTAATTAAACAAAGAATTGCTAGAAAAGGACAAGGAAAATCTAGTTGATTTCGTTCTATTATTATTTTTAAAGCAGATGATAGAGCGTTTTTTGTTTATGGTTTTGCTAAAAATCAACAAGATAATATCAATAAAAAAGAATTAAAAGCACTAAAAAAATTAAGCAATGAATTGCTATCATATTCTGAACAAAATTTATTAATAGCAATAGAAAAAGGTATTTTAAAAGAGATAAAATTATGAAAAATAAAAATGTTTATCAAAGTGATATTTTAGCTTCTATTCATGAAATAGCATTTGATTTATACTCCGCAGATTTGTTAAGTGAATCTAAAATGAAAGAATTTGACGAGATATGTTTAAGTCCAATTCAATCTTTTAAACCAGAAGAAATTAAAGCTATTCGTCAAGAACAAAATGTAAGTCAAGAAGTATTTGCCAAATATTTGAATGTCTCTTCTCGTTTAATTTTACAGTGGGAAAATGGAGAAAAAAAACCTAAAGGCTCATCTTTAAAATTGTTAAATCTTGTTAAAAATAAAGGAATTTCTATTTTAATTTAATTATCCAAATTGTTTTAGAATATTCGAATTTCTTAATTATTTTTGTTGAATAGCCGAATTTATTTTTTAAAAGTTGCTCAATTTATAAATGATAAAGCCTATAAACTCTGGCGACTCCTTTCACAAACTTTAGAGGAAAGGAACTCAGATCAAATATGGTTTGTGAATAAAAACCTAATCCATTATTAGCCATACTTAAAGTTTGCAGTCTAGTAGTTCCAATAGTTTCCCCTGTTGGTTTATCAATAATTATTAAATGATCACAATATTGATCAAATTTATCTTGTTCTTTTGATAGTAAATTAGTCTCTTGATGAATTGACCAATCCAGATAATCAAAAAAGTTTTCATAAGCTAGTTTACTGAAAAAATCTTCTCATGAAGGCGGAGAGTTTTTATTCTTGAGTAGTAAACAACAATCATATCTCCTAATTATTTTCAATATATCTATACAGAATTGCCAACTAATATTGACGATTAACTGAGATTTTGGATCAGAACAAAAATACTTAATCAACAAAGTTTGGAAAATGAATTTTAATACAGTTTTAATTAATTATTCTTATTTTTGCAAGAGTGCCTATTCCCTATTGCCTACCGAGTTGCAATCCAGTAAATAGCACCAGATACTCTAGCTCTTTCTAAAATATCTCTTTTTTCTTCCCTATTAAGAAAATGACGGACAAAATTCTTGAATTTATTTTCTCCTCGATAAGCAAAATATTCTTTATTATACTCCTTGTCCAATAAATTTTATGGTTTTAGTGAATTGACTCCCCATATCAAATATGGCATGATAACCACTATATCCTCTTTCAGGCCATACATATTTAATTTCAAAACCTGCTTGAATTAATAACTCAATGACCCCTAAAATTGATAGATGAAAATAACTATTGTCATGCATTGGTTCAAGAAAAGAGATATTTCCTAAATAATAACCTCCAGGTTTTAAAACCCGATAAATTTCTTGTACAGCAAGAAAAGGATTTGCTAAATGTTCGGTAACAGCAACAGAATAGACAAGGTTAAACTGTTGATTTTTAAATGGTAAAAAATGTGTATCACATAAAATATCTGGACCTCCAAATTGTTGTAACCATTTGAATACTATTGCTTTTGAAATATCAACACCTATATATTGATGTCCTTTTGTTTCAACCCATGATCGCATTTGACCACCACCACAGCCTACTTCCAAAATTTTCTGTTGTTGTGGCATCTGGTTAATTACATAAGCATGAGCAAGATCTAAATGAAAAGGGATTTTTTCTTTTGTATCGGCCATAGGGGGATCATTTACATACATTTTCAATATATCCTCTTTGATTGTGGAATAATCCGAATTAAATTCATATTGAACTGTACGATGACGAGAAAAAGGAAAAAGTTTGGGTGTACCTTCATCCTGAGAAAATTCTAATTTACAATTATCACAATAATCGAGTGATTTTAAGGAAGCCTCACAGTTAGGACAAATTAATATTTCCAAATTCAGAGAAGTCATATAAATAAAAATAATTTTTTGTTAACAATTTTATCAAAATAGTTGTTTAGTACGAGTGTTCTAGGTTAAATTAGTAGTAATTAACATTAATTGTTTATTTATTTCTTAATGGTAAAGCTATGGAAAATTTAACTCCTCCTCAAAAACAGCTATATGATTGGTTAATTCAGTATATTAGTACTAATAAACATTCTCCTTCGATTCGGGAGATGATGAAAGCAATGAATTTGCGATCGCCAGCTCCAATTCAAAGTCGTCTGGAAAAAATGCGCACAAAAGGTTATATTGACTGGTCAGAAGGACAAGCTCGGACTCTGAAGATTTTAAAGAATTATGATCAGGGTTTATCCTTACTAGGGAAAATTACCGCTGGAGGATTAGTTGAGCCTTTTGCCGATGAACAAGAGAAAATTGATTTTAATTCTTTATTTAATCAATCGAACTGTTACGCTTTACAAGTAGTAGGTGATAGTATGATCGATGATAAAATTACTGAAGGTGACTATGTAATTATGAGATCGGTTTCTGACATTGAGGAAGTGAAAGAAGGAGAAATTGTTGCGGCACGAGTAGAAGGACAAGGTACAACATTAAAAAGAGTTTATTTTACCGCCGATAAAGTAACTCTCCAGCCTTCAAATCCTAATTATGACCCGATTTTTGCTCTTCGAGAGCAAGTAGAAATTCAAGGAGTTTTACAAGGAGTATTTCGTTTATTTAATTAGGGATTGCCTCATAGTATTTTTATGAGAGTAGGGATACCCCCCTTTATCACCTAGACTGTTTCATTCTAAGATTTTTGGTTTAGGTAGCAGAAAAGGGAAAAAGGCATCGGGGCAATGGCTAAATTCTAAATTCTAAATTCTAAATTCTAAAGGTTTGAGGAGTAAAAAATGAAAGTTTGGTTAGTCAGTTTTCTTCTGTTATTTTTAGTAGCCCAATTTCTTTTATGGCTAAAAAATTTTGTGACACCTCTTCCTCTTTATATTTTTGGGGGTGCTTTCTTAGCGATCGTTTCCAATTATGATCACAAAATTAGTGAATTTATCACTGAACAAACTAATAATATTTTATCTTCAGGAAAAAAACTAAATGAATAATGATTTACCACAAGTAGAAATTTATACTGATGGTTCATGCCTTAATAATCCTGGTCCGGGAGGTTATGGAGTTGTTATCTTAAGTAATAATGATCGTCAAGAACTATCGGGGGGATTTCGGAAAACTACGAATAATCGGATGGAGATTTTGGCCGTTATTATGGGATTAAAAGCCTTAAAAAAACCTCATCAAGTGACAATATATACTGATTCTCAATATGTTGTTAATGCTATGACTAAAGGTTGGGCAAAAAAATGGCAAATGAATAATTGGAAACGGAATGCTCAAGAAAAAGCTAAAAATCCTGATCTTTGGCAAGAATTATTGGAATTATCTAGGGAACATCGGCTTAATTTTACTTGGGTTAGGGGACATTCTGGAAATAAAGAAAATGAACGTTGCGATCGCCTTGCTTTTAATGCCGCCTCTAGTAATAACTTAAAAGAAGACGTTAACTATAAGTAGGGGGTGTGTCAAAAAGTATTTCTGATTCCCCATTATCACAATCGATAATTTATCAAAAATTTTGGGTTTAAAACCCCTTCATTTATGACGGCTTTGTGCTATACTCAGCTTAAAGGTTTAACCCGATGTGGCTACAGAAAAAAAATACCAAAAACCAAGCCAGTTTCAAGTAAAAGTCTGTGGTATTTGGTGGTAGGACATATCGCATCAGTTTCTGGAGAGTAGGGGCATAATATATTATGTCCGTACAGATCGAGTAAAAAGTTTGCTTTTGAATGGCATCGTTCTATGAAAGAAGAATCCTCGCAATGACAAGGCGATGGAGTTGTTAACAAGAAGTCATACTATAGTTACGATTATTCATGGCTTCTTGCAAAACTTTACAAGCATGATCAGTACAACAACCACAATGTTTAGAGACAGAAGTTATTTCCGAGAGTTTTTCTAGGCTGGAAATACCTTGTTCTACGGCTTTCTGAATATCTTTTTCGGTTATAGCGTTACAAATACAAACGTACATTATAAACCTTTTTTGATTATTAAATTCTAAACAATACTATCATTATTGCAAACTTTTGTCATTGTTTCCCAAAATTTTTTCTTTAAGTTCAATGTATTTTAACTTATTTATAAATAGTTACTGATTCCTAATTCCTAAAATTCCTAATTTCTGATTCTTAATTGTTAACAGAATTAGTGGTTTCGACATCTAGTTTTAACATTAAAACCCCTAATGGTGGTAAACACAAATCAAGGGAATCTTGATAGTTATGGAAAAACCATTTATCTGTCCATTTTCCACCTAAGTTACCCATGTTACTGCCACCATATTCACGGGAGTCGCTGTTAAAGATTTCAGTATAAAATCCTCCTTGGGGTACACCAATGCGATAATGACTATGGGGTTGAGGCGTAAAGTTACAGACGATGACAAGAAAGTCACCATTTTTAGCACGGCGCAAAAAAGCAACAACACTATGACGGTTATCGCTACAATCAATCCACTGGAAACCTTCTTCTTCAAAATCTAATTCATATAAAGCTGGTTCATTTTTATATAAGGTGTTGATGTCGGTGAAGAATTTTTTAAGTTGTTGATGTTTTTCGTACTGTAATAAGTGCCATTCTAAATCATTCCAGACGTTCCACTCACTCCATTGTCCAAATTCCATACTCATAAACATGGTTTTTTTGCCCGGATGCCCAAACATATAACCAAATAAACTGCGCATATTAGCGAATTTTTGCCATTCATCCCCGGGCATTTTCCCAATCATGTTACTCTTACCATGGACAATTTCATCGTGAGAAAGAGCTAACATATAGTTTTCGCTCTGATGATACCACATACTAAAAGTAATACTGTTTTGATGGAATTGACGAAACCAAGGATCCATGGCGAAATAATCTAACATATCGTGCATCCAGCCCATATTCCACTTCATATTAAAGCCTAAACCGCCCATATAAGGAGGACGAGATACCATTGCCCAAGAGGTTGATTCTTCTGCTATGGATAAGATACCCGGAAAGTAGTTAAAGATAGTACCGTTAACTTGGCGCAAAAATTCTACTGCTTCGATATTTTCTCTCCCACCATATTGATTTGTTACCCATTCACCGTTTTCTCGATCGTAATCAAGATAAAGCATAGAGGCTACTGCATCAACTCGAATGCCATCAATGTGGTATTTATCGAACCAAAATAAGGCATTAGCCACTAGAAAATTACGGACTTCGTTACGTCCATAATCAAATACTAAAGTACCCCAACCTTTATGTTCACCTTTGCGAGGATCTCCATGTTCATACAAGTGTGTACCATCAAAGAAAGCTAAACCGTGTCCGTCTTTGGGAAAATGTCCAGGCACCCAATCTACAATAACACCGATGTCATTTTGGTGACAAATATCGATAAAATACATTAAATCTTCTGGGCTGCCATAACGAGAAGTTGCTGCATAATACCCTGTAACTTGATAACCCCATGAACCATCGAAAGGATGTTCTGCTACGGGTAATAATTCAATGTGAGTATAACCTAAATTTTTGACGTAGGGAATTAATTTTTCTGCAAATTCATAGTAATTTAAAAAACGAGCGGAGGATTTTATTTCCGATACAGGTACTATTTCAGCAGTTTTTCCGTATTGTTTCAAGGGATCTTCAATAGAGGTATGTAGCCATGATCCTAAATGTAACTCATAAACAGAGACAGGTTGAGTTAGAGGATCTGTATTACGGCGTTTTTCGAGCCAATCTTGATCATTCCACTGGTAAGAGTCTAAATCAGCAACTATAGAAGCAGTTTTAGGACGTACTTCTTGATAGAATCCAAAAGGATCAGATTTTTCGTAAATGTGTCCTTCCCAATTTTTAATTTCATATTTATAATGAGTCCCGTAGTTAAGATCAGGAATAAATATTTCCCAGATCATATTCTGACGTTTCCGCATTTGATGTTCTCTGCCATCCCAGCAGTTGAAATCCCCTAATACTGATACGTTTCTCGCATTGGGAGCCCAGACGGCAAAATAAACCCCTTTTACGCCGTTTTGTTCGATAACGTGAGCTCCTAGTTTTTCATAAATTCGATGATGATTACCTTCGCCGAATAAGTGTATATCAAAATCAGTTAGTTGTCCTTCTTTGAATTGATAAGGATCATAGATTACTTTTTCGTGATTTTCTTCTTTTATTCTTAATTGATAACTATTTAATTCTGGTGCTTCGATTTCGCATTCAAAAAAGTGGGGATGATGTTGCGATCGCATTTCGTATTCTTGACGACTATTAGGAATAACCACCGAAGCACTGGTAGCTTTTGGTAAATATGCTCTGATTACCCATTTTTTTTGATTATTTGTTTCTGACAGCAGATGACAACCTAGTATTTCAAAAGGATCATTATGTAAATTATGAACTATTTGGTTAACTTGCTCAGAGGTTATAGTAGTAGGCATTTAATTTTTGATATTTAAACATTTGTCATATTGTTCTAATGATAATAGCTAGTCTTACTTTTAAAATAATTACTTTTTTTTGTTTAAGTGTTACTAGGTATTGATGTATATAGCAATGGTTAAAGCTAAAAGATCGATTTTCTTCTAAAAAAACCTAAAATGTAAATAATTCTATATTCAATGGTATCAATGATCAAAGTTTATGGTAACACAATTAACACCAATTCAATATCCAGAAAGTGACGGTGAACCTATGGCGGATAATACTTTACAATATCGTTGGATTGTCACTATTCAAGGTGGCATTGATGCGTTATTTAAAAATAATCCTGATGTATTCGTAGCTGGAGATTTACTTTGGTATCCAGTGGAAGGAAATAATAAAATTAGAGTAGCACCTGATATTATGGTAGCATTTGATCGCCCTAAAGGTGACAGAGGCTCTTATTTACAGTGGCGAGAAAATAATATTGCACCTCAAGTAGTTTTTGAGATACTTTCTCCCAGAAATAGCCTTACCGAAATGGCAAAAAAATTACAATTTTATAATCAATATGGAGTAGAAGAATACTATCTTTATGATCCAAATAAAAATGATTTAAGCGGTTGGATAAGAAGGAAAAACAGTTTAGAAGTGATAGAAACTATTAATAATTGGATTAGTCCTCGATTAAAAATTAAATTTGTTACATTAGAGTTTCAATTAGAGATATAGAGACCTGATGGGAAAAAATTTGTCAGTTTTGTGGAATTAGAAACTCAAATGCAATTAGCAGAGGAAAAAGCTCAACGTTTAGCAGATAAATTAAGAGAATTAGGTATTAATCCTGATGATATTTAGAGAAGTTGATAGTTAATAATTAATAATAAAATATTATTTTCTTCTGAGTTAGGCTTCTCAATAAATTTAAAAATAATTTGATTATTATGAGGTATTAGCTATCAGCTTTCAGTGGTCAGCTTTAAGGTATAGTAAGATTTACAGATTTATTTTTTAATCTTTAATTCTTCACGAATGATTTAGGATTGCTATAGTAGTTAATAACTCTGAAATTCTTATCATTTCTAAATTCTTCATTCTAAATTCTTAATTTTCTTCGACTAAAATGCCACAAATTAAATAAGATTGCTATATTACTTCTTCATTACTTCTTCTAAACGTTTTAACACAAAATCTTTATCTAAATAAAAGAATAAATAACCAGCTTTTGGTCCTTTTTCTTTACCTAAAAATGAGTAATAAACCGCAGGAAATGCAATATTTGGGGTGATTCCTAACTGTTTTGTGGCAGTAAATAAAGCTGTTTGTAGTTCTTCTCCTTCCCAATTTTCAACAGTAGTTAATACCTCTTTTAAAGTAGCTAAATACTGTTTTTGTTCATCGGTTAATTGTGAGGCAGTGGCAGGAATTTTATCAAAGTAAATAACTAATTTTTCTTCTTCATCTGCGTAGTCTTCTAACCATTTTTTCGCTACCGCAATTCTTTGATTGATTTTTTCCCAATCGTACTCATTTAAGGCTCTTTCCGCTCGTTTAATAATCTCGGCTTTTAAGTCTAAATGAGGTACTTGTAATAAAGAAATTAAGGTACTTATATCAAAAGTATAATAAGGTTTAATTTCTTCCTCTAATTGAGCATAAAATAAGGGTAATAAATTTTTATCTAATTCAACTTGCTCATTATTTTCTAACAATTTAGCATAATCATTTAACAAATTATCATAATCTCTAAATAAACGAATAATTGTGTCATAATTAGGAGCAAAATTAATTACAGTTTTTGGTTGAGTTCTTAACATTAAAAAACGCAATAATTCTGGTGGCAATAAGTCTGCCATATCCTTTGCACCTGAACCAACACCTTTAGAAGAACTCATTTTTGTGCCATTGACAAGGATAAATTCATAAGGAGAATGAAAGGGCGGTTTTTTACGCAAAACTTTACGACAAATACCGTTAGCTACATCACGAGATCCACCTTTTTGAGAATGATCTTTTCCAGCCATTTCCATAGTAACACCGACTAAATCCCATTTTGCTACCCATTCGACTTTCCAAGGTAGTTTACCGTTACCATCGAAAGGTGATACCCAACCTTGATGCCCACATCCTTTTACCCAATCTGTAGCATCTTCTTTACAGGTATAAAAAACTTCTTTGCCGTTATAATCAGTAACATTGGTAGTGGCAATTTTCCCGCAATTTTCGCAGATTACTTGAAAAGGATACCAATTATCAGGGCGATCGGCTTTACTAACTTCTTTATATACTTCTCTGACATCTTGAGCATGACGTAAAAATCGATCAATGTAAGAGTTTAATTTCCCAGAACGATATAAGTCTCTTAAATAATAAATTTCAGCTTTTACTCCTAAATACTCAAAAACTTCGAGAAATTCTCTCATAAAATACTTAGCATAATCAGAAGCATTATCATCAGGAGAAGGCACATTACAAAGAGGATAACCTAAATAGGGGGCAAATTTTTCCTGATCTAAATAATAAGGTATTGTATCTAAAGCATCATAATCGTCAACGCCGTAGGTAAATTTAACGGGTTTTCCGGCTCTTTTCAATGCGCGATATATGACATCATGAATAATAACCCCCCTGACTGAACCAACATGAACTCTACCTGAAGGGGTTTTGGAATCGTTCACTAATTCGGGTTGTTGTGATGTTGCCGCTATTTTATCCGCCCAAAACATAATTTATACTTTATGGAATGTTTTTACACTGCAAACTCATAATTATATCTTAATTTTTTCATGAGTGCCTTTTAAATTTTTCTTTGACTGAACATATTTATTGTATATAAGTACGCAAAATTAATTGTATATAGACAAGGCAATGCAATGAGTTAAAACCCCTTGTTACTCATTGTTATCATAGTGTTGAGAAAAATAAAGGGCTTCGATTAATTTTACTCACTCACTTAGTTTTTATAGCGTCTGACTTGTTTTGAGATTGAGTTAAGATAAAATATGATGATTTCAAGGAGATTTTTACGATTATGTCTATACAAGCTGATGAAAAACCATTAATTAATGAATCTGTTACCGATGAAAACCAAAATTTGATTGATAAATTAAAAGTTTTTTTTGCTAGTTGGCGTTTTAAAGTTACTGCGGTGATTAGTGTGTTGATGATGAGTCTCTTACTTGTTTTTTATTGGCAACATATCATTGCGGTAACGGGAATGCGGATTTGGGTTAATCATGCTGATGCAAAGGCAATTGATTGTATGGTGAGGGATACTAATGATGATGAATATATTAGTTGTACGGCGATGATGAATGAGCAAGTTGTACCGTTAGAATGTGGCACAAGTATTTTAAATATCGGTTGTCGAGTCAATTATGGTAGTGCTTCTCCTTCTTTTAAAGGCTTGGGTGTGAAGGGAAGTCGTTAATTTTTATTTACTTTTTACATAAGCAAGGGATTGTGTCCAAATTAAAATTTTTTCTTTGTTATTATTTTGAAGACAGAAACAGTTTTGATCTTGCCATAATATTATCCCTTTTTCGCTTTGATTAGTGATTAATCCAATTTCCACTGGTGTTTTATTCTTGATAAAGTTTTGTATTTGTCGGATACTAGGAAACCCCGTGTTAAATACTGTCATAATAGTAAGTTATTGCTTTTGATTGAGGATTGATTATGATTTTGAAGTTTACCAAATATCACGGACTTGGTAATGATTTTATTTTAATTGATAATTTAGCTTCTCCTGAGCCTATTCTTTCTCCTGATGAGGCAGTTAAATTATGCGATCGCCATTTTGGCATTGGTGCAGATGGGGTAATTTTTGTTTTACCAGCAAAAAATGACACTGATTATAGTATGCGCATTTTTAATTCTGATGGCTCAGAGCCGGAAATGTGCGGTAATGGTATTCGTTGTTTTGCTCAATTTCTGACGGAGTTAGAAGGAGTTGAAAAGGTAGGAAAGACTTATAAAATCGATACTCTGGCAGGATTAATTTCTCCTACCATTAAGGGTAATGGACAAGTTAAAGTTGATATGGGTGAACCACAATTATTAGCTCAACAAATTCCTACTACTTTGGCACAAAAAGACGAAAAAGTTATTAATCAGTTATTAGTAGTTAATGATACTGATTATTTTGTTAGTTGTGTAAGCATGGGCAACCCTCATTGTTTAGTGTTTGTTGATGATCTCAATAGTGTAGATTTATCTTTAATTGGTCCTAAGTTTGAGCATAATAGTTATTTTCCCAAAAAAACCAATACTGAGTTTATCGAAGTTATTCGTTCTAATTATGTGAAAATGAAAGTCTGGGAAAGAGGTGCAGGTATTACTTTAGCCTGTGGTACTGGAGCTTGTGCTACTGTTGTAGCTGGAGTTTTAAATCATAAATGCGATCGCCTCACTACTGTAGAATTACCAGGTGGTTGTCTTGAAATTGAATGGTCAGAAAAAGACAATCATGTTTATATGACAGGGCCAGCTACTAAGGTGTTTTCGGGGGAAGTTTTCTAAATTAGACTTTTTGCACAAGTCGCAGCAATGGGTAATAATAGGCAATGGCTAAATTCTAAATTCTTCAGTTGATAGTTGATAGTTGATAATTAATAATGTTTCCTTCTTCAATTATTTCATCAGATTTTGAACTCTTAATAATTCGGTAAAGTTTAAACTGCCATGAGATTCAATAGTTGATAAACTTTCGATAGCTTCCCTTAAATGTTTTTTGGCTTCTTCGGGGGAGTAACCACGTCTTATGGCTATTTTGATCGCCCCTTCATCAGCTTCTAATTCTTTTTCGATACTACGATTTTGTTTCCAAATATGATTTCCTGTCATAGTTAATAAACTACCAGAAAGAACTATTCCCACTATATCTTGATTAGTTATTTCTAATGTTAATGCTCCTAATGCAGTGAAAAAAATACCTTGATAAATGTTAAATTTAAACCATTTTACCCCCAAAGAAAAAGCAACATTCCTCAAGAAAAGTAAGTCCCTTTGAGGGATAGATAATTTTCTCCATAAGTCGAAATTAATATAAATTAAACGATTTCGTGATTGCCAAGGAAGGGGAAAAACAGTAGTAATAATCTCAGTTTGTTGAGGTTTACTGCGAATTTTACAGTATATTCGTCCCGATGCTGGCATTAAATCTTGTAAGCGGTTAATTTCCTGTTCTATACTCATCTTGATTTTCGTGGGAAGGTAAAAAAGAATCTTGCAACCAACAAATCTCTAATAATCTAATTTTGTATAAATACCAAAAACGGGTTGGTTTCCAAACAGATTCCTGCTCAATATTCGGATTTAGAGGTTGATTTAGATATTGCCACAGAGCATGACTAATTTTGCGTATATTGTAAATCATAGTTTTTATCTCCCTTATAAGTGATCTATAAAAAAAAATTAGATTCACTTCCTCACAATAAATATTACATAAGATTTTTGATTGGTTGTCAAATTTAGTTTGTTTTAATTTCTTTTGACAAAAGAGAGTATTTTCCAAATGAAACAATTTAAAAAAAAATCCTATATACTAATAATTTGACAAATTTTTCGATTTTTTAGATCAGAACGAAAACTAGAGATAAACGGTTAATTTTCCCTGAAATTCCAATTATTTGCCTAATAATGCTTAAATTTTAGCACTAAAAAAATTAGTAATAATTGACAAATATGTAAACTTTTATAACATTTATTGAGTTCTGGTGATGTCAATGGTTATTCTGCCTCCAAAATCGGGGATAGGTGCCGCTGGTTTTGATAGTCTGACTCTGACTTTCTGGATAGATTCCATTTTTACAATTTCTTCAGCGATTACTTGTGCTAATTTTTCGACAAGGGCGAATTTAGCAGTTTGGATAATCTGTTTAACTATTGCAATGGCATTTCGATAATCAAAGGTATCATTCAAATCATCACTTTTTCCTGATGGTTGCAAATCTACCCATAATGTTAAATCCACTTCAAACCATTGCCCTAAGGTTCTTTCTTCGGCTAAAAAACCTGTATAACCATAACTGCGAATACCTGTAACTTCGATACAATCCATAATAATTGATTAACCTTTAATACTTAAAAAAGTTATAGCATTTCTGGAACTACTTATGACTCAAGTCTAAAAAATGAAACTTAAAACTAATAAATTCGTCACCAAGAATTAATAATTAATTTTAATGTAATATTTTATGAAAAATACGATCTTTGTTTTGTTGTTATTAACGGGTATTAGCGTTACCTCGAATGCTTTAGGTGATGATAAGCCCCCCTTCAGGCAAAACCTTTGTCAGAAATTATCAGAAATTTAGAAAATCAAGGTTTTTCTCCCATTGTCGAGGTTGATTATGATGATGATGGCTGGGAAATTAAAGCCTACCGTAACAATCAAAAACGAGAATTGAAAATAAATCAATCCTATTTCAGGGGAAGTTACGGCTAACAAAAAAGATGGTTAAATAACTGTTAATCAATTATTTTATCTTTAACGTTTTTGACAATGCGAGATAATTCCGTCTTTTCATCAATAGTAATACGAGTTGGTGAACCGCTAATGATACGTTCATAGTTTCGGAATGAATCTTTAATATCAGGTCCCTCTTTACTAATAGAATATTCTCGAATTCCTTTATCATGCCATGATCCTCGCATTTTAAAGACATTAATTGCTCGGGACATTTCGCCTCGAATTTCAACATATTGCAACATTAAAATTGTATCTGTAATAGTGGAAATATGGGATTCCGTGATGGAATGAGCCCCCATAAATTGATCGGTAGTATTAGTAAAAAATCCTGTAATTTCTTCCTGTTTTGCATATCCCGTCACTCCAATCACAAATTGACGAAAAGCATTATTAGTAACGCCTCTAGCCAATGCTGATAAAGAATCGATGGCAATGCGACTAGGCTTAAATTCTGCTATTTCGGATTTAATCATCTGTAAATGATCTTCTAACCCTGCTGATTCGGGATAAGAACATAATAATTTCAAGAGTCCTTTTTGTTCCATTTCTTCAAAGTCAATACCCCAAGAAAAAGCGTTACGAGACAGTTGCGCCCGTGATTCTTCATAAGCGAATAAAATTGCCCTTTCTCCTTGTCGGCAACCTTCTTCTAAAAATTTACTGACTAACAAAGTTTTACCCGTACCAGTAGCACCTGTAGCCAAAATAATTGAATCTTTAAAGAAGCCACCTCCACACATTTGATCAAGGGTTTTAATTCCCGATGAACTACGAGTATTGGATGACCTTTGAGTTAATTGCATAGCACCAAGAGGAAAGATATTAATACCATCTCCTGTGATCGTAAAAGGATATTCTCCTTTCATGTGGGTTGTACCTCGTAATTTTAATATTTCGATGGTTCTTCTTCTTCTTTCACCTTCTAACACATTACGCACAATTACCACGTTATCAGAGACAAATTCTTCCACTCCAAACCGTGCGACAGGACCATATTCTTCTAATCTTTCAGTAGTCATTACTGACGTTACGCCCAATAATTTTAATCTAGCAACAAGGCGAAATATTTCTCTTCTCACAACCGAAGCCGCATCGTATTGTTGAAAAACGGCAGTAACCGAATCGATGGAAACTAATTTGGCTTGATATTTTTTGACGGCATATTGGATTCTTTCAATTAAAGCTGATAGGTCAAAATTACCAACCACATCTTGTCCTTCTGGATCTGGTGATGCGTCTAAGATAAACAGTTTACCTTCATCAATTAAACTTTGTAAATCCCAGCCAAAACTATAAGCATGTTGAATAATATCATTAGGGGATTCTTCAAAGGTAATTAACAGTCCGGGATAGTCAAAATATTTAATACCATGATATAAAAATTGAATAGCAAAAAGGGTTTTTCCGGTACCTGAAGTGCCACTAATCAGGGTTGTTCTACCCATAGGAATACCACCATGACTTATTTCGTCAAATCCTTCGATCATGGTGCGAATTTTTTTGACTCCTTTTGCTTTTAATTCTTCTTTTTTTATTATACTCATTGTTTAAATTTAGATTATTGTTTAATTTTTAAAATAGTTTTATTTTTATTAAATAATATTTAATTTAAGTTATTCTCGATCTCGTATTTCTTCATAGAGTAAATCTAAACCGATCAAAACTTTTTCTCGATCAGAAAGATCCCCAATAATTTTACGAACTGGAGGAGGCAAGACTTTTGACAGAGTTGGAGTTGCTAAAATTTTATCTTCTTCTGCTAGTTGGGGATTTTTTAAAACATCAATAACTTTCAGAGCATAAACTCCTTTAAATTCTTCTTCAAGAATATTTTTTAAAGTTTTTAAAGCTCTCACTGAATTAGGTGTATTTCCTGCCACATATAGTTTAAGGACATAAGTTTTTTTTAAAGGACTCATATTTGATTATTAAATTAATTGTTTATTTTATTCTATATTTTATAATTATGCGTATCTTTAATCTACTGGAAATAAAACTTCAAAAGGTAAATCTTCTTTGGGAATAGAACGGCGATACATTTCACAAAGATGAGCAATAATATCAATTAAAGCTAAACGATAATCCATCAATATATCTTCATTTCTTCCCTCTAATTTTAATTGTTGTGCAAATTTATCCATTAATTCCATATGAATCTCAAGGATTTGAGACACAGACAAATCGGCAAAAAAGGCTTGATTCACAAATTGATCGATGGCTTGATTAACTTCATTTTCTGCATTAAAATACTCTAAAATAATATCTCGATAATCTATTTTTAATTGTTTTATTAATTCATCTTTTTCAGTTTGGGAAAGATAACGATAAAAATAGTGAGGATTTCTATTATAATAAACCCCTAAATATCCTAATCTTTCCTTTAGTTTTTCCGCTAATCTTCTCTGTTGTAACAAAAGAAAATTCTGTTTTTCTTCTATTTGTTTCGATGTTTGATTATTATGGGGATTTTCCAGAATCGAACAACTGGGTGCAAGATGCAAAAATTGTGTAATTGCTTTATCAATATAATTAATTATATTTCCTAGTTGTCTTAATCTTATTCTTATTTCGGCGGTGTGATAAAAATAGTTAAGGGTATCGGATTCCCGGGCAATATCTTGATTTAGTTGAATCTGTGAATCGATGATGGAAGATTCTCTAGACAAATCGAGATCGTCAGGTTCAAGAATAACTACGGGTAAGATTAATCCTAGTTCAGAAAATTCTTTAAGTATTTCTATGCTAACTTTATCATTAAGAATGATTAAACAATCTAATTTTTCTTTATTATCTATGATAAATTCTTTTAATTCGATCACAGAACTGAGTATATGTAAATGATAACGATCGCCTATAGGTAATTCACTGTCACAACTCAATAACCGGGTTAGGGAGTGAACAATTTGTCCTATGGGAATAAAAATACAAATGGATAATCGGGAAGACAAGAGATTTTATTAATAATGCTAAATTATTTACTCTGCTATATGTTAACTTGACTGGTCATCAATTAGCAATTAGGAATATTGTCCTTACTTTGATAGATGCTTGACAGATGCTTAAAATAATAATATAGTGGGCTTTTTCTAAAATTTTAACTGAAATAACTATGAATCAAGTAAGTATTTCTACCCCCCCCACAACAATAAGGCTTTGGCTTTAGGGGTTGGGCTTTTAACTTCTCTCTCAGTTTTCGGAATCGGTAATAGCGCTCAGGCATTAATTCTCACTTACACCATTCAAACAGATTTCCTTAATGCCATTCAACTCGGTTATTATCAAGAGAATTTTGAAAGTATATCTATTACAGGTACACCTCCAAGTCCCATCAATTATACTAATGGAACATACTCATATCAGGCTTCGGTATCAGGACTTGGATCAAACGAATTTTATGGTGCTGGTAGTAGCGGTGATAAGTGGTTATCGGCAAATAACGCTAATGATTCCATTAATTTCACTAATTTTAGCCCTACCATTAAAGCCATCGGTGGTTTCTTTTTTCCTAGTGATGTTTCTGGGGCTTTAACTACTGGTATTATTAACGTTTCGGTAAACGGAGGAAGTTCGTCTTTATCCACTGTAACTGGTAGTGCAACTAATTTCTTTGGTTTTATTTCTAATGACGCTACTCCCATAACAAGTTTAGTTGTTAATACAAGTTTTACAGGTACTTCTATATGGCCTACGGTTAATAACCTAATTGTAGGACAACCCATTGTAGCTGAACCTGTACCTGAACCTGTAACCATTTTAGGGACATTATTGGCAGGTGGTTTGGGTGTTGCCTTCAAAAAGAAACAAAAATCACTGTAGTAAGTAAACGTAGATTTATTTAAACAATCAATAACCCAAAAAGTATAAGTGTATAAAAATACTATAAATGTTGGGTTTTTTACCTAGTAGCTAACTTAGGTGATTTATGGAAAATTTTAAAGGTTTAATTAACGACAATCCTGATGTTTAATTAATTTTTTTTCTTATTTTCAAACAATCAAAAATATCCCCCACAGTAATTTTTAAATTATCAACAAAATTAGGTACAGGAATTATATCATTATTATTTTCAAAAAACAGAGGTTGATTATTAGCCGTATAAATAAAAATTAATTTAGTTTGTGGATCAATTAACCATCCCATGAAACTACCATTATTTAAACAGGATAAAATTTTTTTGGTAACTAATCCCATATATTGATCTGGACTTAAAATTTCAATCACCCAATCTGGGGTAAAATTGAATTGATTAGCAATTTCTCCATCTTCATTTACAGGTATATTTTCCCACTTAAATACAGCTATATCTGGCACAATAGAATAATTATCAAAAGTACATCTTAATTCGGGTAATGCCAAGGCAATTAAATTATTTTCAGTAACGTTATTAATGATATTAATTAATTTTTGTTGAATTCTACTATGTTTTCCTTGAGGCATTGGTTTTTTATAAATACAATTATCAATATATTCTTGTGTTGGTTTTGTTTCTGGTTGATCTAAAAATTCTTTTAAACTAACAGATTTAATTACTGTTTTTACCATAGTTAATAATTTTTTTAGCTAAAATTTAAGTTAATAAAGAATGAAATATAAATCGGTGGGCGGTGCATCACCTTACTTTTATTGGGTGATATGATCGGCTAAAATTATTTTTTCTCGATGGGCTTTAATAAGGTTAATTTTTTCGTTACTAACTTGTTCTAACATATAACAAATATGCTCAGGAGTTAATAAACTTCCATCGTTTTTAGCACTGCCTACATAGTTAATTTTAACTTGATCTGATTCCTCAAAGTTATCATTTATCAAAGAGATTTTATCTAAATTTTCCCTTAAATTAACTATCTTTTTTTTACCAGTTTTAGCTGTTTTTTTCATTAAGATTTCACTGGATTTTTCTATATCAGTAAGCCAATTTTGCCATTGAGATAGGCTATATTTATTATCCGTAGAAATCGTGATAAAATATTCAGCTTTATCTAAAATTTGGGTAGCTTTAGGGAATTTTACGGGCAATTCTTCCACTTTAAAAATGGGAATTTCAGCCGGTAAACTTGCTCTTAATTTCTCGGTAAATTCTGCTATATCCATCCGAGTATGATTTTCAAAATCCACTATTTCCCCATTACTCGTCATCCCTAATGATAAGGCAAGGGCGATCGAAATTTTCGGACCCGGATGGAATCCTCCAGTATAGGATATAGGTATCCTCGCCCGTCTGATAGCTCGATCGAACAAACGCACTAAGTCGAGGTGACTAACTAAAGCCATATCTCCTTGTTTACCAAACCAGACACGCAATTTTTGAGCTTTTTCTTGGTTAGGCTTAAACTCCCCTAAATATTCAGGGATAGGAGGAGGGGTGACGACAATATTATGCCCAAAATCAGGGCTACAAACACCGCAACTACTGCAACCATCAAAGGCACAATCAGGCACAGTAGCCTCTTGTAACGCCCTTTCTAAGTCTTCCACCAGCCATTGTTTATCAATACCCGTATCTAAATGATCCCACGGCAAGGGCTTATTCGCTAATAATTCATAGTTAATCGTTGATAATTGTTGCTCATAATCTAGAATATCACCTTCGGCCGTCTGCCGTCTGTCTTCTGCCTTCTCAAATAGATTCCATTCGCCGTTTTCTACCAGTCGATACTTCCAAGTTAAACCAGCCTCATCAATGGCAGTTTGCCACGCTTTATAAGCCTTGTCGATGTTTTCCCACCATGAATCCATACCTGCACCCAATTCCCACGCCCGTTTAACCACAGGTGCAAGTCTTCTGTCACCTCTACCGACAAAATCCTCGATCGCCGAGATGCGCACATCAGTATAATTAACTTTAACTCCCCTCATGCCATAAAATTCATCTTTGAGGATGTTTCGTTTACGCATAAATTCGGAAGTAGAAACGGAATGCCATTGAAAAGGGGTATGGGGTTTAGGAGTAAAGTTAGAGATGGTGATATTAAAATCAAGCCTTCTTTTACTCAGGTGACGGCATTCTTGACGCAACCATTTAACAGTCTCCACGATACCAATAACATCCTCATCGGTTTCACCGGGTAAGCCTATCATGAAATAGAGTTTTACTTGATTCCAACCCTCTCTTACCGCCGTTTGGATACCTCGCAATAACTCCTCATTAGTTAAACCTTTGTTGACTATATCACGCATTCGCTGAGTGCCAGCTTCCGGGGCGAAGGTTAAACCGCCTTTTCGAGTGCCTCCCACAATATTAGCGATATTTTCGTCAAATCGATCGACTCTTTGAGAGGGAAGGGATAAGGAGATATTTTCATCGTGAAGACGGTTTTTTATTTCGATGCCAACGGCTGGTAAAGAGAGATAATCGGAGCAACTGAGAGATAATAGACTAAATTCGTTAAATCCTGTCTGTTTCATGCCCTCAACGATGCTATTTACTACTTCTTCAGGCTCAACATCTCTGGCGGGGCGAGTTAACATCCCCGGTTGACAAAAACGACATCCCCTTGTGCAACCCCTTCTAATCTCGATGGTAAGTCGATCGTGTACCGTTTGTACATAAGGCACTAAACCGATAGAATAAGCAGGTATAGGGGTGGCAACCCTTCTCAAAATCTTTTCAGGCACATCAGGGCGATTAGGCTTAACACTACCATCCTCCAGCATATCATAGAATTGAGGCACATACACCCCCGGCACTTGGGCTAAATCTAATAGTAACTCTGTTCTAGTTAACCCGTCTCGCTTTCCTTCTTCAATAACTAAACCAATTTCGGGTAATAATTCTTCACCGTCACCTAAAGCCACGAAGTCGAAAAAGTCTGCATAAGGCTCAGGGTTTGAGGTTGCGGTTTGTCCTCCTGCAAATATTAAAGGGTAATCGGTATCTTTTCTTTCCTGCCACGTTAAGGGAATATGAGCTAAACTGAGCATTTCTAAGATATTAGTCGCTCCTAATTCATAACTCAAGCTAAACCCTAAAATATCGTATTCTTTAACGTCTCTTTTCGTTTCAAGGGCAAATAAGGGAGTTTTTGTTTCTCTCATCTTCATAGCTAAATCGGGCGCTGGTAGGTAGGCTCGATCGCACATTTGCCTTGGTTGAGCGTTAATGATATTGTAGAGGATAACATGACCTAAATTTGACGCTCCCACCTCATAAACTTCGGGATAAGTCAACACCCATCTCACTTTAGCGGTGTCGAAGTCTTTATGTTTTGCCCCTAATTCGTTGCCTAAATAACGGGCTGGTTTGAATATTTCTGGTGTAATTAGTGTACTAGATTCGATCAACATAGCTGAAAATAAATAATTATTTAATGAATTTCAATTGAAAATCTTAATCTTTATGTAGAATTATAGAGTTGGCTTTGTAAAGATATTATATGAGTTTTTTAAATTTAAAGAACAAGATTGCTATTATTGCAGGCGGTGTAAGTGGAATAGGTTATGAAACTGCAAAGTTATTGCTACAGAATGATGTTTCTTGTATTTTATGGGACAAAAATGAGAAAAAAGGAAAAGAAGTATTATCGGAACTTAAACAAATCGGCCCATTCTTGGGCAACTTTGAAAGTTTTATCAAATTGCTGCTTGGCTGGTAGCGATTAATTCACTCAATGCCTCTTACCCATTGCTTAACGTCACCAGTAAAGGAGTAAATTTAGATGCTATGCTTTCTTTCCTAGCTGACAAGAACAAATAACCACCTTCTAGGCGGTAATAGAAGATGGTTTCTTTAGACCCTACCCTAATTAATACTGTTTAATAAATCAACGAATTTTTTCGTAGTTTATATTGTCTTGTGCTAAATCAACAGCTTTCTGAAATTCATTAAGCTCTTGGGGTGTACGAGGCATGACTGGTAAAACATCAGATAAATCCAGTTGGTTGAAATTGATTTTAATCATCATTCTATTACCATTCATTTCTCCTCGATATGCTTTTTGAGAAAGACAAGTCTTTTCGATATGTTTGGCTAGTTTAGCTCGATACTTCATTGTTAAATACTCCTTAATAATCTCTTTTAAATCCTTTTGATCAATGTTGTTGATATGGCTTTTTATTTCAGAATGACGAATTAAAAATTTATCTAAAGTAGTCTTAAGAATATCGACTTGTAGTTTAATTATTCGTCTTTCTAAGGTATTACGAACTAAATCTAATTCTAATAGTTCAATCACACGCTCGTATTTAACTCTTGTGCCATAGATACATAATAAAATTGATTTATTAAGGTATGGATGCTCATTTAAAAGAGCGTCTTCAGTTTCTTCAAATAGCTCACGAATGTGTTTTCTTAAAGGCTCACGGTGCTTGTTCATAGTGTAATCTTCAGGGCTTTCATCGTCTTCATAAGAGATGAAACTTAATAACTCATCCGACGATTCAGAATCCTCGCTGTCTAAAGGTTGATTCCCCTCAACTACACGATGGCTCATTTTGACTACTTTCCGTAGATTATTCATACTACCTTGAATGAATGATCCTTTAAAGGGAGTAAAATCACCTCTTTGTTTACGAGTTTTTTGAGGTAATGTATTATACTTAGCCTCATAGTTACGATTAATACGCTGAGTTATCAACTCTGTAAAACCAAAAGTAGCACCATGTAAAACTTTTAAGATGAAATTCAAGCCAAATTTACTACCTATAATCGCAAAAGCGTTGTAATGGATTAACAAAATATATACTAAAGTAGTAAAATCCCCATCTTTCTCTAATTCTTGCCATGTTGCATCAAAAGTAGATATTTGCTTAGATTGTAATGTAAATTTTATTTCCTCTGAAGTATATACAGGCTTGACATTTTTAAGTTTTTTGACAGCTTCGCTACAGGTATCAAACACAAGTTTGCGGTACTCTTTCCGTACATCAATATGTAAATCCAAAAGACTATACCAATCTTTATCGGAATCTCTTATCCCCAATTGGTGTTCTAAACAAATTTTCATAGTTTCATCAGTATATTCTGTCCTGTTACTCCATGTAAGATGTTGTGCTTTATAATGTCCAGTTTTAATAACACTATATCTTTCACGCTCTAGTAATTCTTTTAGCTTGTTGTACAACATCCCATTTTGTTGTTTAGTTGATCTTTGATCATAGGTATTCCAAAAAGCGTTATCTTGGAGTAACTTTTTTATAACATTGGTTTCAAGCACTTTCAATAATAATTCTTTATCTTCTCCTTGCCGATAATTCATTTCATGGAAGGTTTTAGTAAGGTTAGGAGTTAACTTGTCGAAAATAGGTGATAAATAAGAGTATATTACCTGAGATACTGCTTGTTTCTGGGTAAAAACAAAGTTTTTTTCTGGTATATTTTTAATTTCAAACTCTTGTTCCGGCTCTTTTGTTTCTTCTTCTAACAAAGAATGTAACTCTAAATATTTTTTGACTAGAAAACTCATTATATCACCCTCAGTTTTAAACTTTTGAGATGATGTTGATGAAAACGTCATCATCAAGTTAATAACTTGGCGAAAAATATGACTGGGTAAAGCTTTATAAATTTTATATTTTCTAAACAAAGCTTTGGTTGTTCCTTTTGGGTTACTTTGACTTTGATTTTTGTATTTTTGTTGTAGTTTTTTGTGCTGATTATCTTCATCACCATAATCATCGTAAAATGCTGTTCCCACAGTATATGCAAAAGGGATCAAGATTCTTTGCCAAGTATTCAGAGTAATTTTTCTAAGGTTGTGAGGGAGAGTTTGAGGTAACTTTTTCATTTTAAGACTCCGATTAAATTGTGATATTAACCAGTCTGGTTAAAGAAAGATTTAACTGCAAAGGAATCTTTCCATTCTCAAACTATTGATATATAAGGGGTACAGTCTCCCTCTCAAATTTACCTCCGTAGAGATTGGATTCAGTAGCTATATGCAAATACTATTTAGCAATTCAAATTAATATTTGTGCAAATTGCAGCTATGATGTAGATAAATACGAGGTTTAAAGATATTTTCTGTTAAGATTCAAATAGGTTAGTAATTCTAGTTCTAGCCTTGATTCCAACTTTGAATTTTTTTTAAAATACTTGCTATGAAACAGATATAAAGGTTTTTTGTAGATCAAGAAACGGATAATTTAGGAGCTAAAGATTAGCTTTATCCTGATATGCGAAGAATCTCCCTACTTGTTGAGATAATAAATCAATGAGAAACTATGTTTACTTGTTATCTAGGTTTCCCAGAAAAAAAAAGAAGATTGATAGGGAGATCGCTTGCTTATCAATCCTTCCGACAAAGTAAGTGTACCAAAGTAAGTGAAATATGTAGCCTAATCTGTGCCTTAAGATTTACGGTATTTAGC
>NZ_VRZC01000079.1 GCF_016743215.1 Geminocystis sp. GBBB08 | reverse complement strand
AATCTTGGGTTTTCAAATTTAAGTTTTTTTTCCCCTTCTTTAGCATTAATATTCACTGCAGAAAATTCTCTTTTCTCAGAGAAAGAATGAGATACAGATAAAATAATTTCTTCCTCTATTAACTCATCAATTAAACCTTCAACACTTTCTTTTATTTCTTCGGCAATTCCATCATAGCGATTTAATATTTCTTGGATAATTTCATCCTGAGAAAATCCTTTTTCAATATTTTGCCAAATTTCTGTACCAATATTTAAAAGACTATAATAATAACCTTCATCAAGATTAATGATAATAACTTCACCGTCAATAATTTCTTGAGCTATTTTTGCTGTATTAATTTGTAAATAATTAGACATTTTAATTTAAAAAAACTAACAACAAATAATAGCACACAATTTAGATATTTTCCTTCAGACAAAAATCCAACAGTTGACTAATTGTTAATTTCGTGACAGGATCAACCCAATCAGAAGCAATTTCCGTTAAAGGCATTAATACAAAAAGTCTTTCTCTCATTCTTGGATGAGGTATCTTTAAGAAAAAGCTATGGATTATTTGATTATCATAGAGAATTATATCTAAGTCTAAAGTCCTCGCTCCCCATCTTTCCGTCCTTTTTCGTCCAAATTGTTCTTCAATATCCATTAAACACTTTAATAACTCTTCGGGTAGAAGGCTAGTTTTAATAGTTATACAACCGTTTAAGTAATCAGGCTGAGGGGGCCCTATGGGTTTAGTTTGATGCCATGTAGAGCGAGAAATAAGATCAATTCCGGCTATATTCGCAATCTTGTCCACAGCTTGATTGAGAATCTTTAAACTATCTCCCAAATTACTCCCTAATGCGATCGCACAGGGCCATTTTATGATCGCCGATTTTATTTCAAAATTAACCATTTTATTGTTAAATAATCAACGGCAGACAATATCATCCTAAAAATTATTAACTATTAATTGTTATTTGTTAATTGTCAATGTATCATTATTTTATATGAATGATCTAAGTTTAAGTCAAACCGCCATTGATTTTGATTCTTCTGTCGATCCTTTAGACATGATTGAAGAAGAAACAGCCCCCGCTCCTGATCCCGAAGTAATGTTACAGTTACTTCATAGTGAAGATAAACAGGAGTTAATTCAAGCTGTCAGGGCTTTTTGTGAAATTACTGATGCGCGCGCTATTCCTAGCTTAATCGAGCAGTTGAGCAATAATTGTCCTTTAATTAGGGTAAGTGCCGCTTATGCTCTCGGTCGTAATACTGATGTTGCCACAGTTGAACCTTTAATTAATACCCTCAACCACGATTTTAATGGTTATGTCCGCAAAGGTGTTGTTTGGGCTTTAGGAAATAGTGGCGATCGCCGTGCTTTTCAACCCCTCCTCAAAGCCTTAAAAAATGATATTGGTGCAGTCAGATTATGGGCTTCTACCAGCATAGCGAATATTGCCAAAATTAACTATGACGATATTATTACAACCATACCAGTAATTATTATTTCTTTAAGACAAGACAACATTTCCGCAGTTCGTAGTAATTCAGCTTGGACTATAGGGAAACTGTGCCGAGAATTGCCTTATAACGTGGTTTATGCCACCGCCATCGATGCCCTAATTGAAGCCTTAGTGGAAGATGAAGATTTAGGAGTGAAAGAAGATGCTAAAATGGCTTTGTTAAAATTAGGTGATCCTCGTGGACTGCAAATGATTGAAGAATTAGAATTTGAGGGACTAATTTAATTAGTAGTTAGTAATTATTAATTAGTAATTAAAATTTTAGGCTGAAAATTATCAAAATTCAAGGATTTTATTGAAATAATGTTTAAGTCAATTCTCTCCTAGCCTTCTAGCCTTCTAGTCTTCTAGTCTTATCTTCCTCTATAATTGTATGTCAAACTCAAGTTTAATTAATAACAAGGCGTTTTTCCAAAGATTTAACTCTTTTTAATGCAATGGGATTTTTAGGATCAAATTGTAAAGTTTGTTTATAACAATCTAAGGCTTGAGAAACTAACAATTTTTTTTCATAAACATTCCCTAAATTATTGAGACCAATAGTATATTCAGGATATAATTTTATTGCTTCTTTATAGTTACGAATAGCAATGTCATATTGTTCTTGAGAAAAGTAAGCAAAACCTAAAGCATTATAAATTAACGCTCGATTTTCAGGCTCAAGTTCACCCTCTAATTTTATCGCTCTTTGCAGTAATTGTATCCCTTGTACAAAAAGTTTTTTATCTAAATAAATAACAGCTAATTCATAGTATTCTTGAGCAGTGCCTTTTTGATTTTTAAGTTTATCTTGTAGTTTAGAGAAACGGTTTTCAGTTTTCCTAGTTTTGATAATTTGTCTAAGTAAAACAATGGCAACAATTGCTAATAAACCTAATAAAATAGAAATATAAACTACAGGTAAATCTTCATTCATAAATTAACTTTTTTTTGTATATTTTTTATTATTAATTGAGTATCATAGCATATTTAGGCATATTTTTATCAACAAAAAATCATCTTTTACTTAGTCTAAATTTAGGCAACAATCTCAAAAAAGGTAAATATTTATTAAGCTAATATTGGTCTTACCAAAACAACCATTAAAATAGCCCTAATCAGAGATCTTCACGAATATTAGAATGAAGATGATCAACAAGCCTTAGAATTTTGAGCCGTAGATTTGATATTATTTGTGGGAAATTTTGGCAATGAATTGGTGAAAGTTATCGAAGAAACAGTTAATATTCCTAAAGCCTATAGCAATCCTAAATGATTCGTGGCAAAATAAGGACTACAAATTTAAAGGAAAAGCAAGGGGTTTAAACTCCTTGTTTAATAATAGGTAAAACATTATTTCCTATCTTTAAATATTTCACAACTGATTTAGTATTGCTATAGATTATGGGAAATTGTGATTTATGGTTTACTGCCAAAAATAGAGTTGCCTTTGGAGGAGAATAAAGGAGGTTGCCGATTACTTACCTTGATCAAAATTAAATTATCCGCTTACAAAGTATAATTGACAAATTATTGGTGAGATTTTCATTTATCATCTATGACATAAGTTGAT
This sequence comes from Geminocystis sp. GBBB08, assembly GCF_016743215.1. Classification (GTDB taxonomy): domain Bacteria; phylum Cyanobacteriota; class Cyanobacteriia; order Cyanobacteriales; family Cyanobacteriaceae; genus Geminocystis. The sequence goes on along the minus strand of NZ_VRZC01000079.1, from coordinate 13,725 downwards.
TCAAGATTATGAAAAAATTTGTTAGTCTTCGCACCAAAATCTTATTCAGTTTCAGCCTGATATTTACCCTCTTTTTTGGTGGTATGTCTTTTTGGTTTTATCGTTTTACCACAGAAAAAACTCTCCAACGATTAAAAGAAGATTTACAAAGAATTGCTATCACTTCCGCACAACAAATTAATGTAGAAGAATTAATGGCATTGTCTCAAGAAGGAAAACCCAATAGTCAAGGTAGTTCAGATGATCCTCGTTATCAAAATCAGTTACAATGGCTAGAAAGGCGACATGAAATAAATCCCCAAATTTTTTTATATTCCTTTATGAAAGATAATTCTCCTCAAAGCCATGAAAATAAAGGAAAAAGAATTATTTATTTAGTTGATGTTTGGATGAATATTGACTCTAGCAAAAGTGCTAAGTTTTTAGAAACGGCAATGGCGACACAGCATCACATTAACACATTAACAAATGGGGTAGTAGAATTTAGAGATTTTTATCAAGATAAATGGGGAGAATGGATTACTTTTTATGCACCTATTAGAGATAAATCAGGTAATATCTTAGCTGCCATTGGTGCTGATATGGAAACAAGAGAAATAAAAGAAATACAGGCTCAAATTAAACAACAAATTTTATTATCTTTTGGTTTATCTTATCCTATATTTTTAGCAATTATTTATGGATTATCAACTTTATTAACTATCCGTTTTAAAACTTTACAAAATTATGCTAAAGCCATAGGTGAAGGTAACTATCAAATGAATATTTCTTTAGATAAAGAATTAGTTTTATCTTTTTTTGATGATGAAAGAATAATTTTAGGAAAAGTGTTAGGAGAAATGGCAATAAAAATTCAACAAAGGGAAGAATTATTAAACGGTATTTTTAATCAAGTTGCTGTGGGTATCTGCGTTTCAACCTCAGACTATAAATTTAAAATTGTCAATCAAACTTTATGTCATTTATTGGGATATTCCGAAAAAGAATTACTAACAAAAAGTTGTTTTGATATAACTCACCCAGAAGATATTTCTTTAACACAAGAATATTTTGATGAAGTGATTGAATATAAAGTCTTTCCACCTCAACCCTTAGAAAAACGTTGTATTGATAAAAATGGGAATATAAAATGGTTTGAAACTGCTATTACCGTTATTAGAGATAACCAAAAAAATCCTAAATATTTTATTTCAGTGTGCCAAAATATCACTCTTCGCAAAGAAGCCGAAAATCAATTATGGGAAGCTGCTAATACTGATTTTCTGACAAAACTATGGAATCGGGCTTATTTTATGGGATATTTAGAAACTTTATTGCAAGAAATCCATAAAAATCCTGATTATGTATTTGCTTTATTATTAATAGATATTGACGATTTTAAAACCATTAATGATAGTTTAGGGCATTTAGTTGGAGATCAATTCTTAATTAATATTTCTTGTCAATTGCAAAAATGTGTCACAGATCAAGATGTCATAGCCCGACTTGGCGGTGATGAATTTGCCATTTTATTAACTTCCATTGATACTGTAGAAGATGCCGTCACTGTTGCCAAAAAAATTCAAACAGAAATTAGTTTCCCTTTTTATGTATATAATCAAGAGTTTTTCACCAGTGCAAGTATTGGTATTGTTATTAGTAATCATTTAACTGGAAATAATTTTTATGCCACAGCTTCAGATTTATTTAGAGATGTAGATATTGCCATGTATCAAGTAAAAAATAAAGGCAAAGGTAGCTATCAAATTTTTGGCAGTGAAATGTATGAAAATTTTATCAAAAAATTAAAATTAGAAAATGAATTAAAAAAAGCCATTGAAGAAAGTAAATTAACTCTTTTTTACCAACCTATTATTGATTTAAAAACAGGCAAATTATACAGTATAGAATCATTAGTGCGTTGGCAGCATCCCGAATTAGGTTTTTTATCCCCTAGTAAATTTTTAATCCTTGCCGAACCAAGTAGATTAATCCTAGCCTTAGGTAATTGGGTGTTAAAAACTGCTTGTCATCAACTTCAATTATGGCAGAAACAAAAATTAGTCTCCCCTGATATTACCATCAATGTTAATGTAGCCGGAAAACAATTTGAGGCGGGGAATTTATTAAACGAGATAATTAAAATCCTCCCAGAAAATAATTTATCTCCTTCTAATTTACGATTGGAAGTAACAGAGACAGTTATCGCTCATAATAATAACAGTCAAATTACCAATATTCTCAGTAAAATTAAAGACCTGGGTGTTAAAATTGCCATAGATGATTTTGGTACTGGTTACTCATCATTAGCTAGACTGCGTACATTTCCCGTTCACCAAATCAAAATAGATAAAGCCTTTGTCAAACCTTTAAATTCTCATCCAAAAAACATCAAATTTTTGCAAGGAATTATTACTCTTTGCCATAACTTAGATTTAGAGGTAGTTTGTGAAGGTATCGAAACAGAAACCCAAAAACAGATACTAATAGATTTAGATTGTAATTATGGACAAGGATATTTATATGCTAAACCCATGAGTGTTGATGATTTTGGATTATGGCTAAAACTTACCTAAATCAAAAATTTTGTTTTAGTCGGTTCTGCTGAACAAATCAGAAAGCTATAAAAATCAAGGGTTTAGGGATAAGATAATAGGAAAAAAATGCGGAGTTTTAGTAAATTTTAGTCAAAAACTAGGTAAGTAAAGTAAGTCATTATCCATGCTTGGAAGTGTCAACTCTAATGAATCGTTCCGATATTAGGTACAATCAAGATTATCAAGAATAATTAAGATAAATTGAGCTTAACGAAATGGTTCCAACTGTTATTGAAACTTCCGGTCGTGGTGAACGTGCTTTCGACATTTACTCCCGTTTACTTAGAGAAAGAATTATTTTTTTAGGAGAACAAGTAACTGATGAATTAGCTAATTCTTTAGTGGCACAGCTATTACTATTAGAAGCAGAAGATCCTCAAAAAGATATTTATCTCTATATTAACTCCCCAGGTGGTTCAGTCTCGGCTGGTTTAGGTATTTTTGACACGATGAATCAAATTAAACCCGATGTTTGTACTGTCTGTGTTGGTTTAGCCGCTAGTATGGGTGCATTTTTATTAAGTGCAGGTGCTAAAGGTAAAAGAATGAGCTTACCTAATTCCAGAATTATGATTCATCAACCATTAGGGGGTGCCCAAGGACAAGCTACAGACATCGAAATTCAGGCTAGAGAGATACTTTATCTCAAAAAACAACTAAATACTTATATCGCTTCTCAGACTGGGCAAAATCTCGAAAAAATTGAAGAAGACACGGAAAGAGATTTCTTTATGTCAGCAGAAGAAGCTAGGGATTATGGTTTAATTGATCTAGTTGTAACTCGCACACCCAAATAATACCATCCTTGAACCATCAAAAAAATGATCAAGATAATAAGGTAATAGGTAATAGGTAATAGGTAATAGGTAATAGGTAATAGCTAACTATTCGTTAATTTATTCTTCATTGTTTAATATATGTCTAGATCTCAAAGAAATGATAATTTTATTGATAAAACTTTTACCGTCATGGCGGATATTATTCTTAAGGTTTTACCCATTGATGCTAAATCAAAAGAGGCTTTTGTTTATTATCGTGATGGAATGTCTGCCCAAGCTGAAGGTGAATATGCCGAAGCCTTAGATAATTATTATGAAGCCCTTAAATTAGAAGAAGATTCCAACGATCGCAGTGAAATTTTATACAATATAGGCTTAATTCATGCTAGTAACGGAAAGTTAGAAGAAGCCTTAGACTATTATCATCAATCTTTAGAATTAAATCCTCGTAAACCTTCTGTTTTAAATAATATTGCCGTTATTTATCATCATCAAGGGGAAAAATGTAAACAAGAGTTGGAAGAAGACGAAGCCGAAAGGTTATTTGATAAAGCCGCCGAATATTGGAAACAAGCCATCAGAATTTCTCCGAATAATTACTTAGAAGCTCAAAATTGGCTTAAAACTACAGGAAGATCAGAAATGGATATATTCTTCTAATTTTACGATCCGTAAACTATAAAATCAGGGAAAAAGACAACTAATGAGTAACTAATAATTGTAGAATAGGCATTTTCCTCCTAATTTGTAAGTTTTAATAAGATCTTAGTTGGATATTCTTAATTCTGCCAAAATTCTATTGAACAAAAGGAGATTTATCAGGTAGAATCAAAACGAAATTGTGACAAAACTTTATATTAAAAGAATTTAATTCGGAGGACAAAACTATAAATACTTCCCCAGAAACTCTCATCTCTAACACCGTCAACCTCAACTCCCTTCCCCAACCTGCTTTAGAAATTATGGGTAGAAATTCCCTCAAAGGGCAGGTAAAAATTAGTGGTGCCAAAAATTCCGCTTTAGCTATCATGGCGGGAACATTACTTTGTGATGATGATTGTCGTTTAAATAATATGCCCTGCCTTTCGGATATTAACACTATGGGGCTAGTTTTAGCTTCTCTTGGGGTTAAAATTAAAAAAATGACTTCAAGTTGGGAATTTAACTCCCGTAATTTAAAGGCAGAAAAAGCCCCCTATGATTTAGTTTCTCAGTTACGAGCTAGTTTTTTCGTTATTGGTCCTATTTTAACTCGTTTAGGTGTAGCACAAGTTCCATTGCCCGGAGGGTGTGCTATTGGTTCTCGTCCTGTAGAGCTTCATGTTAGAGGTTTACAAGCTATGGGAGCTAATGTAACTATAGAACACGGTGTCGTTAATGCTTCCGTAAAAGGTAGTAGTGGCCGTTTAAAGGGTGCAAATATTTTCTTAGATTATCCTAGTGTTGGGGCTACAGAAACTATTATGATGGCCGCTACTTTAGCTGACGGTGTAACAGTGATCGAAAATGCAGCAAAAGAACCGGAAATTGTCGATTTGGCCAACTTCTGCAATAGTATGGGGGCAAAAATTAGTGGGGCGGGAACAGATTCTATTGTAATTAAAGGTGTTGAACGTTTACATAGTACTGATTATGAAATTATACCCGATCGCATTGAAGCTGGTACTTTTCTCGTAGCTGGGGCAATTACTCATTCTGAAATATTAGTTACTTCTGTAAATCATGATCACCTCATTCCGGTGATTGCTAAATTATCAGAAATAGGCTGTAAAGTTATCCAAGAAGATAAAAATATTCTACGCACTATTCCGGGAGAATTAAGGGCTAGTGATATTGAAACTTTACCTCATCCGGGCTTCCCTACAGATATGCAAGCACAATTTATGGCACTTTTAACCATTAGTGAAGGTAACAGTCTGGTAACAGAAACTGTGTTTGAAAATCGCTTACGTCATGTAGCAGAACTTAAACGTATGGGAGCAAATATCAAAGTCAAAGGTAATTCAGCTCATGTAGTGGGTGTACCAATGTTATCGGGGGCTCCCGTTATGGCAACGGATTTGAGAGCTTCTGCTGCTCTGGTATTAGCCGGTTTGGCGGCTGATGGTAAAACTATTGTACAAGGTTTACAACATTTAGATCGAGGTTATCAAGATCTAGAGCAAAAGTTGCAAGGATTAGGTGCTAAAATTCAACGTCTTCAAGATTATCAACCTTAATTTTCTTAAAGTATTAGGTATTAGGTATTAGGTTTAATGACAATAATTAAAATAAAGTTGAGTAGAAATCAATATTCTAAATTTATTCTATTTTTGATTTTGCAAGAGGTCTAATCATGGCTACAGTATTGATTGTAGATAATAATTTAGGAGATAGGAAAAAAATAGGTGATATTTTAACGGCAGAGGGTTTAAACTTCGTCGAAGTCATTGACGGATTGGAAGCCCTAGAAAAATTACCTTTCATTCGCCCTGATTTGATTATCTTAGATGTGATTCTCCCGAAAATGAATGGTTACGAAGTGTGCCGCAAAATTAAATCTAATCCTGAAACTAAAAAAATACCCGTATTGTTTTGTACCTCTTGTAAAGAACAATATGAACGCTATTGGGGATTAAAACAAGGAGCTGATGCTTATATCTCTAAACCATTTAAAACTAAAGAATTTATCATCATCATTAGACAACTACTGAAATACCCTCATTTTACCCTTGATCTTTAAATTTTCCTTAATACTTGATTAGTTGCTCATTTTTGGATAGAAAGTAAAAATAGATATACAATTATAATAAAAATAAAAGCATACCAATAATTATGAGTACAGTATTGCTTGTCGAAGATAGTTTATCGACAAGAAAAATGATGAGTGAATTTTTAATCAAACAGGGTTTAAAAGTTGAGGTAGCCGGTGACGGCGTTGAAGCTTTAGATATATTATCAACCATTAACCCCGATATTGTAGTATTAGATATAGTTATGCCGAAAATGAACGGCTATGAAGTCTGTCGCAAAATTAAATCTAATCCTCAAACCAAAAATTTACCCGTTTTAATTTGTTCTTCTAAAGGAGAAGATTTCGATCGCTATTGGGGTATGAAGCAAGGTGCAGATGCTTATTTGGCAAAACCATTTCAACCAAAAGAACTTATTGCCACTATTAGACAACTACTAAAATCATAAATTATTAATTTATCTCAATTTTACACAAAAAAACTTGTTAAAGAAATTTAATGAAAATTAGTGACTGTTTAATCTTTACACGAAACAAAGTTGCCTTTTTTATTACTTCAAGATATTAATCAAAAAAAGAAGAACACAGAACAATTGTTAAAGTAAAATAAAATATAGATCAAAAAATCTGTAACTTCTATTATTTATTTACTATTCAAATTTGATAATGATAATTCTAATTATATAAAAAAAATTTAATCCCATAGTAAAAAACATGGCTGATAATCAAAATTATCCCAAACTTATTAATAATTCTCAAATTTCTCTAGGTCTTGAACAACAAGGTGAAGAAGTACAAGCACCTGAAGGTGAGTTACATCTTCGTTTTACTTTACCATCAGGAGATAAATTTGCTCTTCCTGCGGTGGGTATTCGAGAAGTAATGCAACAAGAGCCTGATAGAATTACTCCGATCCCTAACGCTTCACCGTTACTATTAGGTACTATTAATCTTCGAGGGGAAATTATTTGGGTAGCTGATTTAGGACAATTTTTAGGTTATCCTAATATGTTAAATACAGACAGGAGTGAAGTTCCTGTTATTGCCATTGAAGAACAAGAAATTATTTTAGGTTTGGCAGTAGATAAATTGGGGGCAATGCAGTGGTTAGATGTAGATACCCTACAAATACCTCAAAATATACCAGACCACATCGCACCTTATATTCAGGGAGAATGGTTAGATGAAGAAAATAACTATGTTCGACTTTTAGATCAAATTGCTATTCTTCGCTCGGCTCGTTGGGTAGCATAAAATATATTGTACAACTCACCAAGAATACATAACGAATTTAGCAATTGACGGAGAAGACACAATGGTATCGGAAACAGATTATCAACAAAGATATGGACAGGCTCAAACAGCCTATATTGAAGGTGATTTAGAGGAAGCTAGTGATATTACTGATTCCATTATCGACGATTATCCTGATGATCCTAGTATTTTATTACTAAGAGGGCATATTTATTTACGTCAACAAAAGTATGAAATTGCGAAATCCACCTATGAACAAGTATTAAATTTGACAGAACATCAAGAGTTAGTTAATTTAGCCCATCAAGGGTTAGCACAAATAGAAGAAGAAGAATTAGACGATTTTTATCCTGATGAAGTCGAAACTCCAGCTTTTGAGGATGATATTGAAGAAATTGACGATGATGAACCGAATGATAATTGGACTAGTAGTATTCAATTTGATAGTATTGATTGGGATGCTCAAGATTTAGAGGAGGAAGATATTGAAGATCCGACTCTACAACAAAATGCACCTCTAAATAAAGATTTTTCTTCTCCGCCTCCCAAGGCTAAACCGTCTAAAGCTTCTGAAAAACAAATCATTAATCAAATTGTCCCCGACGATGATGATACGGCAGCCAATATAGCTATTGATTATCCTTCTAATAATCATAAATCTACTCCTCAACCTTTAGAAGATAATTTATTCGAGATGAATTTTGATGACTCTGACTTTAACTATGATGAGTTGGATAATGAGGAAGATGACTTTAATCCTAATGAACTACAAGAAACTGGTACTCCTACTTTTGTCGTTTCCTCTGAAGAGCCTGAATTAAGCGATTTAGAAAAAATGTTAACGGGAGGCAGGGAATTATTAGGCAATTTGGAGGAGGATTTTGGTGATTATAGTTCCGAATTAGAGCCTTTAACTTCTGCTAAAACAAATTCTTTGAAAACAGAATTGAATGATGATGAGCCTTTAGTGCCTGAAGAAGAAGATAATTTCTTTTTTGCTCCCGATGAGTTAGATGATATTCCTGATATTGGAGCTGATGAATTACCTGTTTCTAGTATCTTTACTAAAGAACAACGGGGAGATAAAAATTTTAATCTTATTGATAGCACAGATAGTGTTTTTGATGATGATTTTGAGAATGAAATTACTGGAAGTTTTAGTTTTGATACCGATCGCATTAATTTGGAGATAGAAGATGAGGAAATTAGTGTATCCTCTTCTCTGACAGACATCTCTACCACCCCCATGTCCGTCAACGTCATTCCTGAAGTAGAAATTCCCCAAGGTAATCTTGCTCAATATTTTGATTTACCTTTATTTCGGAAACAATTAGTTCATGGTGGCGTAACAGCTATAGTTACATTTTTGGTGGTATTTATTATGAGTAGTTTAACAGCAACTATTAATCCTACTACTACTGAGGTTAAAAATAAGCAACTACCAAATGCTACTGAAAAAAAAGGGACCGAAAAATCCCCTTCAAAACCAACAGTTAGTTATCCTTTTTCTAAAAGATTTCTTTTAAGTTTAGTGGCCGGAATTGCTGGAGGAGGCACAACTATAGGGGTAGGTTATTTAATGACTAATCATATCAAACGTTATACCAGTGATCTACAAAATCAATTTGAGTCTGTTTATCAGGGTAATTATGAAGTAAAAGCAACGGTTTATTCTCAGGACGAATTTGGTACTTTAGCGGCGGGATTTAATCAAATGGCAAAAATGATTAATACTACTACCACAGAAGCCAGAAAAAGAGCGGAAGAAACAGAAAGAGCAAGGGAAGATTTACAAAGACAAGTTATTCGCTTACTCGATGATGTGGAGGGTGCCGCAAGGGGAGATTTAACAGTACAAGCGGAGGTGACGGCGGACGTATTAGGGGCTGTAGCTGATGCTTTTAACTTAACTATTACCAACCTACGCAAAATCGTTAAACAAGTAAAACAAGCCGCCGTTCAAGTAAACAAAGCAAGTACAGATAGTGAACTATTTGCCCGAAATCAATCCAGTGATGCGTTGAGAATGGCGGAGGAATTAGCGGTAACCTTAAATTCTGTTCAAATGATGACAGACTCTATTCAAAGGGTAGCTGAGAATGCTAGGGAAGCGGAGGAGGTTGCTCGATCTTCTAGTGTTACAGCCCTTAAAGGTGGAGATGCGGTAGAGCGAACTGTAGCTGGGATTTTACAAATTAGGGAAACCGTATCAGAAACTACTCGTAAGGTAAAACGATTAGCAGAAGCATCTCAACAAATTTCTACTATTGTGGCAGTAATTTCTCAAATTTCTTCTCGTACTAACCTGTTAGCTTTAAATGCTTCTATTCAAGCCGCACGGGCTGGAGAAGCTGGTAGAGGATTTGCCATCGTTGCGGATGAAGTTCGACAGTTAGCCGATCGTTCTGCTAAATCTTTGCAAGAAATTGAACAAATCGTCTTACAAATTCAAACGGAAACGGGATCGGTAATGACAGCTATGGAAGAAGGTATCCAACAGGTACGAGATGTTACAGACAGATCTGAACAGGCAAAACGCTCCCTAGAAGATATTATTCAAGTTTCTAACCGTATTGATGCCCTCGTGAGATCGATTACCGCCGATACTGATGAACAACGGGAAAATTCAAGAGGAGTGGCAAAAGTAATGCAAGCGGTAGAATTAACGGCTCAAGCTACTTCTCAAGAATCTCAACGAGTTGCTGGTTCACTTCAAAATTTAGTCGGTATTGCAAAAGATTTAATTTCTTCCGTAGAACGTTTTAAAGTAGAAGGTAAGTAGAGAATTTAGAATGTTTTACCAAAAATGTCAGCTATTGCCCTCACCATAGATTCAAAAACCTAATCGTTTTGGTGACAGGAGAATGTCAAATAACCCCATTTGATCTATAGCAATAAACGGGTTAGTTAAGACATTCTCAAAATCTATAGTTGTCATTCCGAGCATAGAGAGGAAGGAATCTCAAACTTAGATCTTGCATCTCTATCATCAATTCTCGATGAGGATAGGGAAAAGGGAAGAGGGAAGAGGGAAAAGTAATCAGAATTGATTTTTCCCGTTTTGTTTCATTGGTATTATTGTACTGGTGCAAGATCTGAGTCAAAACGTCCTAATCAACTCGTTATCTGCTATATTATCTCAAATCTATTTCCTCTTTCCTATGAATAAGGTATTTGAACGTTTATTATCAGGACTATTTTTGACGGGACAAATTTTAGTTCATCTGCTACAAGCAAAAATCTACCGTATCAATAGTTTAGATCAAATGGCTTTTGTGGGTCCTGCTTCTTTGCCTATTGCTTTAATTACTTCAGCTTCTGTAGGGATGGTATTCACTATTCAAGTAGCTAGAGAGTTTATCTATTTTGGGGCTACCAGTGCGGTAGGAGGCGTTTTGGCGATCGCTTTAACCCGTGAACTAGCACCGGTTTTAACGGCGGTGGTGTTAGCCGGAAGGGTTGGAAGTGCTTTTGCTGCGGAAATTGGCACGATGAAAGTAACAGAACAAATTGACGCTTTATATGTTTTAAAAACAGATCCTATTGATTATTTAGTTACTCCAAGAGTGATTGCTTGTGCTTTAATGCTACCTGTTTTAAGTATTCTCTCTTTGCTTATCGGTATGATAGCAGGATTAATTATTTCTGATGTATTTTATGATATTTCTAGCTCAATTTTTCTAGATTCTGTCCGGAATTTCCTCAAAACATGGGATATTGTTGTTTGTGTCATTAAATCTGTGGTGTTTGGATCGTTAATCGCTATTATTGGTTGTAATTGGGGTTTGACTACCAGTGGAGGAGCAAAAGGTGTCGGTCGATCGACTACTGAAGCCGTGGTTATTTCCTTAATTGCTATTTTTATCACTAATTTCTTTTTGTCATGGCTTATGTTTCAAGGAACTGGTAGTGCTGTCATTGAATAAAGGGAAGAGGAAATAGTTAATATAGCAATGTTATCTGTTAAGCGTTGTTTTAATCACTCAATAAAGTCAGTAACTAACATTTGTGCTTCTTCTGGTAGTTCACTTATGTCATGTTGTATTTGCTCAAGATTAACCATGATGCTTACTTCCTATTGGTAATTTCAATATTTGCTAGTTTTATTTTAAACGGTGGCAAATTCTTTATTCTTCTCTAGCGGATCATGATGTAATACTCAGATCTTGCACCAGTACAATAATACCAATAAAATAAAACGGGAAAAATCAATTCTGATTACTTTTCCCTCTTCCCTATCCTCATCGAGAATTGATGATAGAGATGCCAGATCTAAGTAATATGATTAATTGATCCGAATTTAAAGTTTCAATAGCATAGGCACGTCCTGTGGTATCGCTAAATTCAACTTTGTTTGAATAGATTGATCTTATAATAATAATCTTTATCACAGCAAGTCAAAAAAACCCATGAACGCTAACGTAATGAATGTTGTCTCGGTACAGGAACAACTAAGGCATTTTGCAAGTTCTAACAGTTTTTGGACAGATTTGGAATTAATTTTCGGCACAGAATACAACCAAGCCATTGCGCAAAATTTCAGGAATCAATGGTTAAACAATGACTTTAGCAGTTTACCTGTCATCAAAATCCTCAGTAGTGAGATATTAGGTAATGCACTGGGAGGCTACGCTATTAGTACCAATACTATTTATCTGTCAGATTCATTTTTAGCCACAGCAACCTCACAACAAATCACAGCCTTAGTTTTAGAAGAAATTGGTCACTTTATCGATGCCAACATTAATACCGTTGATCCTGAGGGGGATGAGGGAGAACTTTTTTCCTTACTAGTGCGGGGTATTACCCCCGGGGAAGCCGAATTAAACCGTATTCAAAATGAAAATGACCATGAAACCATCGTTATCGATGGACAAGAAATCACCATAGAAATGGGCACTACAATTACTACCACAACCTCTGTAGATAATCCTATTACTATCAATGGTACTGGCATTTCTGGTGCTAGCATTGATCAAGTAGGTGTTTTTATGAATAGTGGTGTTTCGGTATCCTCTACAGGTAACGCCACCATTACCATAACCGGTAAAGGTTGGGATGACTCGAGCAGTGGAAGTCATGCTGGGTTTTGGGCTCAATCTGGTGGCTTTATTACTTCCGTAAAAGGTGCGATCGTGATCAACGGCACAGCCGGTCAAGGCAATGGTAGCAACCGTGGTGTTTACCTACAGAGTGGAGCATATATATCCTCCACAGATACAGCAACCATTACCGTAACAGGTACAGGTTCTTCTGCCTCCACCAGTACAGGTAATAATGGTGTTTATGTTACCAATACAAATAGTAGGATAACCTCCCTTAACGGTAACATCAAGATAACAGGCACCAGTGGAGGTGGCACTAATACCAACAATGGTGTTCACTTGCCTGGGGGGGGGAGTATTTCTTCTACCGGTAATGCAACAATTACCGTAACTGGCAACAGTCTTAATAGTACAACAGGAACTGGTAATAGGGGGGTTAATATTGGTGGTAGTAGTACTAGCAGTACTAGTATAACCTCCCTTAACGGTGACATCAATGTAACAGGTACCGGTGGTGGTGGCACTAGTAACAACCAGGGTGTTTTCTTGGATTCGAATGGGAGTATTTCTTCTACTGGGATAGGAAATATTACAGTCATAGGGATAGGAGGTAGTGGTACATCTGGTAGTGATGGTATCGGAATTCAAAATACTAACTCTAAAATTCAGAGTAATACTGGAAATATCAGTTTAACGGGTACGGCTACGGGTTCAAACTTTGGTATTAACCTCGGTACTAATAATTCTATCATAAGTACTTCAGGGCAGATAAGTCTATTAGGAAATACCATCAATTTGAATAATAATAGCACTATTAGCAGTGGTGGAGCGGTTTACATCAATTCCGATAGCGATGGACAGCCCGGAATTACAACTTTAGGTGCTACCGTTACCGTTGTTGCTAGTACTCTATTTCTTAACGACACCATGACAGTTAACTACAATGGAGGTGCAACTGCTCGTTTTGACAAGATTCAGTTGACAGGTACTTTGGATTTAAACGGTTCAACCTTAAGCCTAGATTTGACGGGTTATAGTGCGACTTTTGGACAACAATTTACTCTCATTGACAATGATGGTGTCGATGTCGTCACGGGAACTTTTAGCGGATTAGCAGAAGGGGCAACCGTTGGCACAAGTAACTCTTTGGATGTCCTTATTACTTATCAAGGAGGAGATGGTAATGATGTACAATTATATATCCCTAGTAATCAAGCCCCCACCGACTTAGCTCTATCAGCTAACACCATCAATGAGAACGTTGTTATTGGGACAGGAGTGCTAATTGGTAACATCACCATTACAGATGCCGATGCCAGTGGTAACAACAACGTGTTAAG
>NZ_VRZC01000078.1 GCF_016743215.1 Geminocystis sp. GBBB08 | reverse complement strand
GCACATTTTTTGGCAATTCTCTTTTTAATGATTGTAAACCATTTACGAGGCGATCGCCTTCATTTCTACCAATAGTTACAACGGCAATAGAGGACATAAATAATTAGATTATATTATTCTAATGATTATAATATTAGTAGGATTACTATAGCAATTAACCTTAAAATTGTGATTACAATGAGTAAATAATTTGAGTGAATTAATGATGTGATTTAGTTAACCTCAATTCTTCAACTTATTACTTATTAATAATTTTATAATTCATTCTGATTATTATGGTAAGTACTCCCTTTTCGTGGCAAGAATTAGAAAAACTGACTGATTATTCCATAGATAACGTTAATGGAGTGACAAATTCACAAGCACTTCTTAGACTATTCAATCAATCAGAAGAAAATGTCAGAGTCACTTTATATAGAGATCATCACGCATGGTGTCCATATTGTCAAAAGGTGTGGCTATGGTTAGAAGAAAAACAAATTCCCTACCGTATCAAAAAAGTAACCATGTTTTGTTATGGTGAGAAAGAAACTTGGTATAAAGAAAAAGTACCATCAGGAATGTTACCTGCTTTAGAATTAGACGGGAAAATTATCAGCGAAAGTGACGATATTTTATTAGCCTTAGAAAATGCCTTTGGAGTTTTAGGATTAGGAATGCAACACCCTAAAGTTATACCTTTGCGGAAATTAGAAAGATTATTATTTCGGGCGTGGTGTGGTTGGCTTTGTTATCCGACAATATTTAAAATGCAAGAAGATAATACCCGTAGGCAGTTTATCGAAGTGGTTAGGCAAGTAGAGTCAGCCTTAACTCTTACTGATAGCCCTTATTTTTTAGATGATTTTTCTGTCGTCGATGTCATTTTTATACCCTACGTTGAGCGTATGAATGCCAGTCTTTACTATTATAAAGGTTACTCATTACGGGAAGAAAACCCTTATTTTTCTCGATGGTTTGACGGAATGGAAACTCGCCCGACTTATAGAGGTACGCAAAGTGACTTTCATACCCACGCTCACGATTTACCGCCTCAAATGGGTGGATGTTATGAAAACGGCACAGATGAAGCTAAAATTAATCAAAAACGAGTAGATGAAGGGGATTGGTTTAGTTTACCAGATGTTACTTATCCTGAACCAGAAAATTCTCGTCAAGAAGCATTATATCGAGTTTTAAAACACCGTCAAAATATAATTAAAGTTAACCCTGCCGATAACCAATTATTCGATGAAGCGTTACGTTGTGCTTTAACTAACATGATAACTGGGGAAATTTGTATTCCTCCGTCTAATTCTGCCATCGCTTTACGATATTTACGAGATAGAATTAGTGTACCTCGTGATATGTCAATTTATGCTAGTAAAAGATTGCGTACAGCTTTAGAATTTACTGCTAGTTTAGATAGTAACAAACAACCTGAGCCTATAACTATACGTCACAGACGAGATCAAAATCCCCTTAATTTTATCTAACAATTAATTGAGTCAGGAATATCTGTGGAAAAAGCGTCAGAAAATTATGTTAATTAATGATTAACTATAACGAATAAAGATGAGAACAGACACAATTTTCTATCAGTTATTTTTAACATTTCCTAACCTTCTATTTGAGTTATTAAAACAATCACCAGTAGAAGGTTATCAATTTTCCTCAAGGGAAGTAAAGGAATTAGCAAGACGTTTTGATGGTATTTTTTTACCGCCAGAAAATGATAGGAATAAACCTATTTATTTTGTGGAAGTACAATTTCAAGAAAAAGGTGATTTTTGGTGGCGTTTCATTACAGAAATAATGGTATATTTAGGGCAATATCAACCGTTAAATGATTGGCATTGTCTCGCCTTATTTGCTAATCGAAAATTAGATACTGGTATCCCTTTTGCTTATCGTAATCTAGTAAGTAATGAACAAATACACATTTTTTACTTAGATGAATTAGAGACAGAGGAAAACTCATCCATAGCCTTAGAGATTATTTCCTTGATTATGAGTAAGGAGAGCGAAGCTATTAGTAAAGCGAAGAAAACAGTGAGTAAAATGAGAGTAGATGAAACTTTTAAAGTTAATCAAACTCAAATTTTACAATTAATTGAAACAGTTTTAGTTTATAAATTAAACAATATGACAAGGGAGGAAATTGAAGCCATGTTTACATTTGAAGATTTAAAACAAACTCGTTACTTTCAGGATGTCGCTGCCGAAGCGGAAAAAAAAGGCGAATTGAAAGGCGAATTAAAAGGTAAATTAGAAACAATACCTTTATTAATTGAGTTAGGAATATCTGTAGAAAAAATTGCTAATCGTCTAAATTTACCTTTAGATATGGTAAAAGAAGCCGTTAAAAAAGCGTCAGAAAATCATCTTGAGTAATGATTAAAATCTTGAATTGAAACTTTTACATTTTGTGAAAGAAAAATTTACTTATTCAACAGCATTAAATATTTATTAAAAAAGACATAATTATGACTACTGACAAAGTTCATGACATCATGAGGTATAATTACAATCCTCTTGATTTTATGTTTGCACCTAAATCCGTTGCTTTGATTGGTGCTTCAGAAAAAGAAGGTAGTGTCGGGCGCACTTTACTCTGGAATTTGATTAGTCATCCCTTTGGTGGCACGGTTTTTCCCATTAATCCTAAACGTAAAAATGTTCTCGGTATTCGAGCTTATAGTAGCATTAAAGAGTTACCAGAAGCTATCGACTTAGCCGTAATTGCCACACCAGCGATGACAGTGCCAAATATTATTAGGGAGTGTGTCGCTGCAAAAGTTAAAGGAGCGATTATTATTTCCGCAGGATTTAAAGAGATTGGGGTAAAAGGGATTAAATTAGAACAAGAAGTCCTAACAGAGGCAAGAAAAGGCAATTTACGCATAATTGGTCCTAATTGCTTAGGTTTAATGTGTCCTCCTAGTGGTTTAAATGCTAGTTTTGCTAGTACAAGTGCTAAAACTGGTAATGTAGCTTTTATCAGTCAAAGTGGTGCTTTTTGTACTTCGATTCTCGATTGGAGTTTGAAGGAAAATCTTGGTTTTAGCGGTTTTATTTCCGTTGGTTCAATGTTAGATGTAAATTGGGGAGATTTGATCTATTATTTTGGTGATGATCCTTTAACTAAAAGTATTGTCATCTATATGGAATCTATCGGTGATGCTCGATCTTTTATTTCCGCCGCTAGGGAAGTAGCCTTATCAAAGCCAATTATTGTCATTAAAGGTGGACGCACAGAAGAAGCCGCTAAAGCTGCTGCATCTCACACAGGGGCATTAAGTAGCAGTGATAAAGTCTTGGCTGCTGCATTTCGTCGTTGTGGTGTTTTACAGGTGGATACAATCAAAGAAGTGTTTAACATGGCGGATTTATTAGCGAAACAACCTCGCCCCAAAGGAAGACGTTTAACTATTCTTACCAATGCTGGAGGACCTGGTGTTTTAGCCACTGATGCGCTAACTTGGGGAAAAGGGGAATTGGCTTCTCTTAGTGAAACCACCATTGAAAAGTTAAATGAGATTTTACCTAGTCATTGGAGTCATAGCAACCCCATTGATATTTTAGGAGATGCGAATCCTCAAAGGTATGCACAGGCTTTAGAAATTGCAGCCAAAGATGACAATAGTGATGGATTATTAGTTATTTTAACTCCTCAAGACATGACGGATCCCACGAAGACGGCAGAAGAATTGACGAAAATCACGGGCAAAATTACTGATAAACCAGTGTTGGCTAGTTGGATGGGAGGCAGTGGTGTCGCTACTGGTGTCGAAATTCTTAATCGTGCCAAAATTTATACCCAACCTTATCCTGATGATGCGGCAAGGTTATTTAATCTCATGGGGCGTTATAGTTATAATCTTAAGGGTTTATACGAAATTCCTAGTTTTTCTAGGGCAAATAATCTCATTAATTCCGATTTGGCTACTCAAATTATTGCCCAGGCCCATCAAACTAACCGGACTTTATTAACGGAATACGAATCAAAACAGTTATTACAGGCTTATGGTATCCCTACGGTAACAACTATTATTGCTCAAACCGCAGAAAAAGCCATCGAATCGGCGGAAAATATTGGTTATCCTGTGGTGATGAAATTGCACTCTGAAACTATTACCCATAAAACAGATGTGGGAGGAGTTAGGTTAAATTTAACTAGCCAAGAGGATATAAAACAAGCTTTTCTTGCTATTCAAAAAGGTGTTCGTGATGGTGACTTTTTAGGGGTAACAATTCAACCGATGGTTAACCTTGAAGGTTATGAATTAATTTTAGGTAGCACCGTTGATCCTCAATTTGGTCCTGTGTTATTATTTGGTACTGGTGGACAATTAGTAGAAGTATATCAAGATCAGGCTTTAGGATTACCTCCTTTAAATAGTACCTTAGCCAAGCGTATGATGGAGCAAACCAAAATCTATCAGGCGTTAAAAGGAGTTAGAGGTAGAAAACCTGTAGATTTGGCTCAATTAGAGCAGATTTTAGTATTATTTAGTCAATTAGTCATCGAACAACCTTTAATTAAGGAAATTGACATTAATCCTTTATTAGCAGGGGAAAATAACTTAATTGCCTTAGATGCACGGGTGTTATTATATCCTTCTGATACTGAGAAAAAAGACATTATTCTTCCTGCTATTCGCCCTTATCCTAATCAATACATCTCCTTAGCACAATTAGCTGATGGTAAAGAAATTAAAATTCGCCCAATTCGCCCTGAAGATGAACCACAAGTCGCCTCTTTTTGTCAAGAGTTATCTCAACAAAGTGTTTATTTACGCTTTTTCCACTCTATTAGTTATCAATCCTTGATTTCTCATGAAAGACTTACTCGAATTTGCTTTATCGATTATGATCAAGAAATTGCTTTAGTAGTTAGTTATACTCATCCTGACACCCAGCAAAAAGAAATTTTGGCGATCGCCCGTCTAAGTAGGGTACATGGTAATACAGAACAAGCTGAATTAGGATTATTAGTCAAAGATAATCATCAAAAACAAGGAGTAGGCACATTATTAGGGCAAAATTTAATTAAAATAGCCGAAAAAGAAGGTATTAAGACAATAATTGCCGATATTTTACCTGATAATCAAGGAATGCAAAATTTATGCTTAAAATTAGGCTTTAAACTAGAGAAAAGTACTGATTTAGTAAGAGCAATTTATTATAATTAGGAATGGGGAATGAGGAATGAGGAATGAGGAATTAACAGGCAAGATGCCTATTCCATAATTATTAACTATTCTCATCAAAGCATTTATTCAGCAGACTCTAATTAACTCAATGGGTAAATTATCTATATCAGCAATAAAAGCGACTTCATAAACATTATCTCCTATCATCTGTTGTTGCGATGGTAATAATATCTTTAAAGAAGAGACAACGGAAGGATTTTCTAAATTGGCTTCGTGAAACTTATGTTCTAGTTGCCGTAACCATGTTGGTAAATTAACTCCCTCATGGGTAATGTCTAAGGAAAGATGATAATAACCAACATAATGTTCATCATAAAAGCTATCAGGAGCTGGTTTTGGTTCGGGTATTTGCATTAATTCTAATCTTCCCCCTAATCCTTCTAACCAACAGGCTAAAGTATAACCTGCGGTAAATCTTTCTTTAACGGTAAATCCTAATAGTTCATAAAATGCGATCGCTTTGATTATGTCCGCTGTCCGAATAGCAAAATGATGTATCATGACCAGTATTGACTTATTCAAATAAACGAAAATAAGGATAACGAGAAGGTGCACCTTTTTCTTTTTCTAAAATAAAATTAACAATCTCCCAACAAGGTTCATCAGAAGATTTCCCGCTAAACTCTACTGGTAAACCATATAATTTATAAATCTTACTTTCTGGTTGATCTCCTTGCCAATTATTACTTTTTTCCAAATAAGAACTAATTAAAGAATAATAACGTTCAGCAATAGTTACTTTTATGGCACGATAACCTTCTGTATAAAGACGATCTAAAGCCTCATGGATTTCAAATCTAATACCATCAGGATGAGTATGTTGACGATACCATTTATCTTCCCATAATCGCCAATGTCGATCTGATTGCAAATGTACTAGAACTTTTGTATTAGGATCAGCTTCAAAAGCACCATGACGAGGACATAAATAAGTATCTGTAAGAGTTAATGCTTCTATGGTTTGACGACAATGAGGGCATTTAATTTCAGGTCCAAAAATAGGATATTGAAAGTTTACATCAGTCATAATTTATCCTTAGCAAAGTTTGTTTTTAATTATAGTTCTCTTCTCCAAAAAAGCATCAAACTCATGTGTAACTATTTTAGTTCTGACTTTTATCACTTTTGTTATTTCATTTACTTTAGCTGTAGCGATCGCCTGAAAATGATTGAAGTCAAAAATATTTAATTATTCAATTCCTGAATTAGACATAAACATAATAAACAAGATTCTATTTATGTCTAATTGCTGATTCAATACCGCTCAAAATGGGATGGTTCTCGAAATTAAAGATCATAAAAAGATGATAAGGTTTTTTAAAGAACACTAAAAGTATTTGAGGGTAACACAAGTCTCTAGTACTAAGCCACTCCTTGTAAAGTAGGAATAAACTCCTCTCTCATAGTAGTAGTATATTGATGTACAAACGCTTCAGGAAAACCTCGATCAATTTCTCTCATGGTTGCCTGTTTAGCTTCGAGTGCAACTTGTAATACTTTCATGGCTTCTTTAGGTTGTCCTGCACCACAGAAAAATAAATCTGCGGCAAAATAACCATATTCAGGCCAAGTATGAATTGCAATATGAGATTCCGCTAAAGTAACGGTAGCTGTTACCCCATGGGGACTAAATTGGTGTACACACATATCTATTAAAGTAGCTTTTCCCGCCTTAATAGCATCTAACAAGCCTTGACGGATTCTTTCTGGATTATTTAAAAGATCTGCCGGTGCTTGCCAAGCATCTACCACTAAATGTGTACCCACTTTGTTCATTCTTGTCAACTCACTCCATACTGTGTTTGCTAAAAGGGACAATTGATTTTAACAGATTTTCTTCATCGGCTCATCCAAAACCTAGTTTATGTTTCTTCTTGAGTTGTAATAAAACTTGAGTGTTCATAGTAAGGTTAAGATAAAGTAAAGAAAAAAATCATCCAAACAACCATCATATACAATTTACTTGATATTTGTCAACAGTTGAGGGAGAATATTTCTTTATTGTTTTGTCTTTGCTAAAATAGTAAGTCACGAACAAAAACAGAAATTTATTTCTGATCAACAACAAAGATAAAATGCTCAATCCTGATTTAGAAGCCATACAACTGAATAAAGACGAGTATGAGCGCTACGCTAGACATATTATTTTGCCGGAAGTGGGTTTAGAGGGGCAAAAACGTATTAAAGCGGCTAGTGTACTCTGTATTGGTACGGGGGGATTAGGATCGCCCTTGATTCTCTATTTAGCCGCCTCTGGTATTGGGAGAATAGGCATTGTTGACTTTGATATTGTCGATACTTCTAACTTACAACGACAAATCATTCATGGGACATCTTGGGTAGGCAAACCAAAAATTGAGTCTGCCAAACATCGAATTTTAGAGATAAACCCGGCTTGTCAAGTGGATTTATACGAAACTCGTTTAAGTGCAGAAAATGCCTTAGACATTATTGCCCCCTATGATATAGTCATCGATGGTACAGATAATTTTCCTACTCGCTACCTTGTTAATGACGCTTGTGTATTGTCTAATAAGCCTAACGTTTACGGCTCAATCTTCCGTTTTGAAGGACAAGCAACGGTTTTTAACTATGAAGGTGGTCCGAATTATCGTGACTTATATCCTGAGCCACCACCGCCGGGTATGGTGCCTTCTTGTGCCGAAGGAGGGGTTTTAGGAGTACTACCCGGTATCATTGGTACCATTCAAGCTACCGAAACCATTAAGATAATTTTAGGGGCCAAAAATACTCTTAGTGGGCGTTTATTGTTATTTAACGCATGGGATATGAAATTTCGTGAATTACGTTTACGACCTAATCCTGTGCGCCCGGTGATTGAAAAATTAATCGATTATGAGCAATTTTGCGGTATTCCTCAAGCTAACGCCGAAGCGGCTAAAACTGAAAGTGAGTTACAAGAAATAACTGTTACAGAGTTAAAAACCTTACTAGACAGTGATGCTGATGATTATGCCTTAATTGACGTGCGTAATCCTAACGAATACCAAATTGCTAAAATTCCTAATGCTGTATTAATTCCTTTACCAGACATCGAAGACGGTGATGGAATAGCAAAAGTTAAAGAATTAGTCAAAAACAAAACACGTTTAATAGCTCATTGTAAGATGGGAGGACGTTCAGCCAAAGCGTTACAAATCCTTAAACAAGCTGGAATTCAAGGTATTAACGTCAAAGGTGGTATCACTGCCTGGAGTAAAGAAGTCGATTCTTCTGTGCCAGAATACTAAAATAATTGGCAGTTAACAATTAACAAGATTGAATAAATATTCTCCGTCATTAAAAGAATCAACTCGATCAACTTCAATTAGTGGCTATTATTTAAGATATAGTTTTAATCAATAATTATTTTTGATCATGAAAAGCATTTATAAATTAACAACCCTAATTCTTGTTACCCCGTCTCTATTTACGTTTATTTTTCCCCCTATAGCTAAAGCAAATAATCAATTTGATGTTTGCCTTCAAGAATTAACCTCCGCAGGGGTAGATGTAAAACAAGCACAAACAGGCTGTGCAGATGCTTTAGTGCCTAGGGAATTATCTACCTGTGTCCGTAACATTAGTACTAACACAGAGATAAAAGCTATTGATGCACTTAAAAGTTGTTATCAAGTAAGACGACCGTTAGATATGGGTAACTGTGTTGTTAACATTAACAAGAATAGCATTTTAACAGCGGCCACCAAAACTAATACTGTCAAAAAAGAAACAGAAACTACCACAGAAACAAATCAATTTACTCCTATGGAAGAGGAGACAACATCAACAACAGCTCAAATATCTCCTGTTATGATGGCGTTAAAAACTTGTCAGGCTAGTCTTTTACCTGCTAGACATTCAGAGTGTGTAGTTGCTTTGTCTCGTACTCCATCAGTAGCTAATCCCACTAAAGCAATGGAAACTTGTCTGAGTGCAGAAGATTTCCCTAGAGATTTGTTTCCTTCTTATCAATAAACTTTAATGTAAGTTAAATGAGTCGAGTGCTTAATATCTAATACCTAATACCTAATACCTAATACCTAATTATTCCTCATCCCACTTATCAACGACAATTAGATCACGAACAGGATCTTGCATTGAAAAGCCGAAAGCTAATAATTCGGACTTGAGAAACTTCCATTCATCCCCAAATAATAAGGCAATTTTACCGATGTTATCGTGGGGTTGAATAATTTTTGAGTTGACGAGAGAAGATACTTTTTGTTGCAATTTCACCATTGGGTGAATGACTTGCTTAGGTTGCATAAAGTTTTTTGCTGTTACTAATACTGTTATAATGACTATTGGTTAACTATTTGCTCAAGCCTTCACGAGAATAGCCGTTTATGTGCTGATTCTGATAAATCTCGTGACTATTGCTTTGTAGCCAATATTGATGATAAGCAACTTTGAATAGAAAATCGCTGCTTATATTTAACTTACCATATAATCAATTTTTTTGCCATCATATTTTTAAATTCCTATTTTTGTTGATTTGTGGGCTAAGCCCACCCTACTTTTTATCAATTATTAAAAATGACTCCTCCTAATTCCCAAGATGTTCAAACTCTTTTTAATGATATTGCACCAATTTATGATCAAATGAATGATTGGTTAAGTTTTGGTATTCATCGTGTTTGGAAGTTGATGACAGTAAAATGGAGTAATCCGCAACCCTATAATACTGCGTTGGATTTATGTTGTGGGACTGGTGACTTAACTTTTTTAATGGCAAAACAACTGGTAAAAGGTAAGGTTATCGGCGTTGATTTTTCTTCTCAATTATTAGCTAAGGCTCAAAAAAAACAACCTTTTAAGTCTTTAAATAGCGAGATTCAATGGTTAGAAGCTGATGTTTTGAGTTTGCCTTTTGATAATAATTATTTTGATTGTGCTACTATGGGTTATGGATTAAGAAATGTTACTAATATTTCCGCTTGTTTACAAGAAATTCAACGGGTTTTAAAACCTAATAGTAAAGTGGCTATTTTAGACTTTCATAAGCCTTCAGATAATTGGGTTGCTAATGGTCAAAAATGGTATTTAGATAAGATAGTTGTTACAATTGCCGATTTGTTAGGTACTCCTTCAGAATATGCTTATATTTATCCTAGTTTAGAGCGTTTTCCTAATGGTGAAACTCAAATTCAATTAGGTTTAAATGCTGGTTTTTCTCAAGGAATCCATTATCCTTTATTTGGTGGTATAATGGGAGTTTTAGTCTTAACTAAATAGACTTGTTTAAAAAGTTAGATTAATGGTTCATAAGCAATGGTCATAATCAGAATAATTGATAATTTTACTCAGTGTCTAATCAAATATTATTAATAATAAACTTCAAACGATAATTTATTAATTCAAAAATTTTTTTGACCAATAATCCATGTTAATTTTAATAGTTGATTAACAAAAAACTTGTAAATTTAAAATTAATTAGTTAGTAATAATGCCTTTAGAATTTTATAATTGGTGGCAAATTGCACTTCCTCCTGTGGCTGGTTCAGTTATAGGATATTTTACTAATGATTTAGCCATTAAAATGCTATTTCGTCCTTATCAACCTTTATTTTTCTTCCGAAAACAATTACCTTTTACTCCGGGGTTAATTCCTAGAAATCAAGAGAGATTAGCAAAAAGAGTTTCTGATACAATTATGAACTCTTTATTAACTCCTGAAGAGTTGCAAAAATTAGCAAAAAGGCTACTGCAAAAAGAGAGAGTTGAAGGAGCAATTTTATGGTTGTTACAGTTAACATTAAAGCAAATAAAAGATGATAAAGAACAAAAATCAGCAAAAATTTTAGCAGATATTTTAAGAGATTTATTCGGAGATGCTTTACCAAAGTTATTAAAAATTTTAGCCCGAAAAGATGATTTTTTATCTAGCCAAATTGATCAAATTTTTGACCGGGTTTTATTAGAGTTTAAGTTAACAGAAATTCAAGCTAGACAATTATCTGATTGGTTATTACAAGTTATTTTTGCACCTGATTTATTACGTCAAGCCTTAGTTAATTTTTTGACGGATAGAAATATTAGTGTTATTGATGAAGGTTTCAGGGAAAAAACAAGCGGTACTTATTGGGTTGTAGCAAATTTATTCGGAGTAAAAAATGCTTTAAATCGTTTACGAACTTTCTGTTTAGATGAAAAAGATATGGCTAATTTACGCATTAAAGAATTACTTTTATCTTTAGAAATTAGAAATAGATTAAAAGAGTTTTTTTTGCAGTTTTCTTTACAAAATTTACCCGTTGCTACCGTTAAACAATTAAGACAAACAACGAATAAAGCTGTCAGGGATTATATTCAAGAAAAAGGAGCAGATTTTTTACATGAATTTGGGTTATCTATTGATTGGGATAAGGTATCAATTTTAATTATTAATCGTTTACAAGCCTCCACTGTTGTTAACAATTCTTTAGGGTTAGTTAGTGAAGAATTAGCCTTAATTTTAGAGCGTTATTTAGAAGAAGATTTAGAAAAAATTGTTGCTCAAGCTATTCCTATTTTATCCATTGATCAAGTTATAATTGAAAGAATAAAAGCCACCACTCCTGAACATTTAGAAGAAGCAACTCAAAGTATTGTTAAAAGTGAGCTACAAGCTATTGTTAATTTAGGTGGTATTTTAGGTTTAATTATTGGTTTAATTCAAAGTGTTATTTTAATCATAACTTAAATTTATGACAACTACTGCTGATGATGTTTGGCAATTATTAGCCGAATTAGCAAACGCTCAAAAAGAAACAGAAAGACGTTTTCAAGAAACAGAAAGACGTTTTCAAGAAACAGAGCGTATCTTAAAAGAACAATCCCAAAAAACGGATCGCCAAATCAAGCAAGTTAACGAACAAATTGGTAAATTAGGTAATCGTTTAGGGGAATTTGTGGAATGGCAAGTGCGCCCTTGTGCGGTGGAGTTATTTCGCTCAAGAGGTATAGATGTTCATGAGTTACAATCTGATGTTTCTGTTAAACGCATCGATGGTGGTTTAGAAATTGATTTATTAGTAGTTAATGATACTGACGTAGTTTTAGTGGAGGTAAAAAGTAAATTAAGTCAAAGGGATGTGGACGAACATTTAGAGCGTTTAAGTAAGTTTAAAAAATTTATGCCTCGTTATCAAAATATGAGGGCATTTGGTGCAGTAGCGGCTATGGTTGTTAGCGATCAAGTAGCACATTATGCTTATGGTAAAGGGTTATTTGTCTTAGCTCAAAGCGGCGATACTATGAAAATTGTTAATAGTACTGAATTTAAACCTCAAGCGTGGTAAGTACAATATTACTTTAACTGTCAAAAGTTCCATTAAGTTTAAAATAATCTTGCCTTTCTATTTTGATTGTCTTAAAAAACTGTATCACTAAAAAAAAGTCCCCGTTAAGAGGACTGTGATATTTTGGCGATCGCTGGTTTAGAATCAGGAAATTAAAAGATATTTTTAAGAATCTGGGATAAATAACTTAGTTTCTTCTACATACTTCCATGATATTCCTTCAGGATCTCGACTTTGACTCCAAAGGGAAAAATCAGCTTCTGATTTACGTTTACCTACCGTGCTAGGATGAACTTCTAAACGTTTTGCTAATTCACTCTGAGTTACAGCATTATTTAAAGTTTCTACTGTAGGAGGAGAGTCATCGGTTTCTTCTATATTGGGGGGCAAAGGAGAGTTGGAAAAAACAGATTGACTTGGTTGTGGAGGAATTACTGTAGTTGTAAAAGTCTGACTAAGTTCTGGGGTATCAGTTAAAGATTTAACTTCTGGGGATGGAGATTCAACAACGGTTGTCGGGTTAGAAAATGAAGTGCTTAAATTAGATTCAGGTGCTAAGTCAGTATCGTCATCGGGCTCACTATCGTCAAATATACTACCTAATGCGTTAGCCGTCAAGAAATAATAAACAATCCCTTTATCTTCATATAATCGTTTAACGGCGCCATATTCTTGGGTTTTTTCTTCTAAATACCAACGGGCAGTATTAGCACTTAGGTTGGTTTTATTGGTAAGATCTACTACCGTTATACAACCTTGATGTACTTGGATTAATTGATTAAAAAAAGGATCGACTTGTTCAGATAGTTGTTTAAAACGGTATCTTTGCCATAATTTATAGCCTAAGGTGAAGAAAAAAATTCCCACAAGTAAAGGCCAAAAAACAAAGACTACCATGGTGATTAACGCTAGGGGCAGTAACACTAAAAGGATACTGTTAGCACCACTATCTATTACTTTTCCAGTCATAGTGTTAAGTGGTTATATTAATAATAAAAGACAATGAATCTTGTTGATTTTGTCTAAATACTTGACAATTATAATTGAAAACCACTTAAAATTCAAAATTTAATTGTTGCCCACTTTGATCACTATTGCCAGAATGACTATTCTTCATGGCTGACTTTGAAAAGAAATTTAATGTAAAAGCCTCGTGGAATTAGTAGAAGTTTCAGTAACTATATTACTTTTTGTTTTAAGTATTGTTACTGCTTTCGAATATTGAGGATCGGCTTTAGTAGCTAATAAAGATGGATTTTGACTAAAAAGAAATTCTTGTTCTCGACTTATATCTTGAACAATATCTGGTGCAATACCTTTTTTATTGATATTCATACCACTAGGAGGATAATAACGAGAAATTGTCACCGCTAATCCTGAACCATCGGATAAAGAATGAACAGATTGTACCAGACCTTTCCCAAAAGTTGTTGTACCAACAATAGTTGCTCGTTTATTTTCTTTTAAAGCACCTGTTAAAATTTCACTGGCACTAGCAGAATTGCCATCAACTAAGACAACTAAGGGTAAATCAGTCATGGCAGAGTTATTGGCTTGATAAGTACGATGTCCGCCACGGCGATCAACAATATCGACAATTTCTCCCTGAGACATCCACATTCTGGCAATATCAACACTGGCAAATAATAATCCTCCCGGATTGCCTCTTAAATCTAAAACGAAAGCTGAGGCTTTTTGTTTTTTTAGTTCACTAATAGCTTGTTTCATTTGTTCTGCCGCTAGAGAACTAAATTCATCTAATTTGATATAGCCAACATTTAATTCTCCTTCTTTTTTCAAACTGAAATCAACGGAAGGAACTTCAATTTGACTACGGGTAATTTTAACTTCAAATGCTGGTTTTTTTTCTCTCGAAATTTCAATACTTACTTGTGTACCTAATTCTCCTTTTAAGGCTTCTGACGCTTGATCTAAATTCATTAATGCTGTCGGTTTGCCGTCAATTCTGACAATGCGATCGCCTCTTTCTAAACCTGCTTCGGCGGCAGGAGATTTTTTAATAGCATCGATTATATATAAATCTTGAGTACGAGGATCAATGGCAATGCGAATACCAACCCCTGATACTTCCCCTGATGTTTGATTAGTAAGCATTTCAAATTGTTCGGGAGGCAGAAAACGAGTATAAGGATCGCCTAATTCTTTCAAGGCTTGATTGATGGCACGATAAGCCTGTTTCTTATTAAGATAATTCTGCTTTAAAAGTTCTTCTCGTTTGTTTTGCCAATTAACTTGATTAAAATTGTGATCGACAAATTCGTTATTTACTATTTGCCAAACTTCATCTACTACCATTTTAGGGCTATCAGTCATTTCAGCATGAGCGAAGGGAGGCGTAAAAAAAGTGAGTAAACCGCCGGTAGCTAAAGTTGCTAAAACTGATTTCAAAAGAGGCATTTGCGTGGTTTTTTTTGCTGACTGATTCATAAATCTGGGGTAAGTCAATAATTCTCGATATTTTCCTGTCTCAACCTGTCTTGAGAATTTCTGATTGATAGCTTTAACAGATTAAGTCATTATCTATATTGTAGTAAGTAAAAAGCCGATTTAACAATGATAATGATCAGAATTAGAAATTAGATATTCCTAGTGATAGACAGTGAGATCTTCTCCTCCTTTCAAGTATCTTGTGTTTTCCTCGTTTTAAGGGTTTTTTTATGAATTTGAGGATAACCTAAAGGACGTATATCTTCATATTTTCTATTCGCTTCTTTTTGTTTTATTTCAGTGTAATCTAACCAGTAAATACAATTAACCGGGCAGGTATCTATGGCTTCTTGGATAATTTCTTCTGTATCACCATCCTGATTATAAACCCTTGATCGCCCGTAATTATTTTCTAAATAAAAAGTATTAGAAGCAACGTGAACACAATGTTTACAACCAATACAAATCGCTTCATCAACATAAACCCCTTTTTCTCGGTCTAAACCGCCTAATTCAGGCTCAAATCCGCTTCTTTCAGGGTTATCTCGCCAAATTCCCCCTAATTCTGGTTCAAATCCTGTGGTTAATAGTTCATCTGATTGATTTAACATTATTTTTAAAATTAAATATTATCGCAAAAAAAAGGTTCTACATTATGATAAACAAAAAATCTGATTAAAGTATGCTCTATTTCAAGATAATTTACCTTCCGATAAAGTCTATTGAATAAATTAGCAACAACATAATTAACTTTAATCTTAGGAAAACGTTTTTTAGCCCCAGCGATCGCCCGAAGGGATATATCAAATGGGGTAATATTTTCAACTCTTAATTTCAAAGAGAATAAAACTATCTTTGAGCAGTTTGTCCAAATAGGATATTTCTACTTTCTTCGGTAACGGTTGGTTGGTTTTTAAACTGTTCAGCTTGTTGATATGCTCTAATCACCCCTTCTCTTTCTCCTATGCGCTTAAACCACGCTTCTAAATGGGGAAATTCTTTTATGTCCTGCTGTTGATTGAGGTAAGGTACAATCCAAGGATAACAAGCCATATCAGCGATGGAATATTCTCCCACAATATAATCCTTTCCTGCTAACTGTTTATTTAACACACCGTATAATCGATTGGTTTCCTTGACATAACGATCGATGGCATAGGGTATTTTTTCGGGAGCATATAAACCGAAATGATGATTTTGTCCTGCCATAGGGCTGAGTCCGCCTACTTGCCAGAATAACCATTCTAAAGTTTTAGCGTATTGTCGAGTATCGGCAGAAATAAACTTACCCGTTTTCTGGGCTAGATAAAGTAATATTGCCCCTGACTCAAATAAACTAATGGGTTGTCCACCATCGACAGGATTACTGTCAATAATGGCAGGAATACGATTATTAGGGGATATTTTCAGGAAATCAGGTTGAAACTGCTCTCCCTTGGCAATATTAACGGGAATAATTTTGTAATCTAGTTCAGCTTCTTCTAAAAAGATGGTGATTTTATGCCCATTAGGAGTTGTCCAATAATAAAGCTCAATCATGGTAATTTAATTATATTCTTTAGCAATTTCTATTTTTCCCTATAAATAAAATCCCTGTTCAACCCCTACAAATTCTTCATTCCTCATTCCTCATTATCTTCTAAACATTTTTAACATTCTTTGAGTGACCAAAAATCCTCCTGAAATGTTAATTGTGCCTACTAAAATGGCGATCGCCCCTAATATACTGGTAATTGAGCCTGATTCACCAGAAATCTGCAACATTCCACCAATAATAATAATGCCACTGATGGCGTTAGTTACACTCATTAACGGCGTATGTAAAGCAGGGGTTACATTCCAGATGACTTGCCAACCGACAAACACGGCCAGAATAAAGACAGTAAAATGAGACAAGAAAGATTCAGGTGCACCAATACCAATAC
>NZ_VRZC01000077.1 GCF_016743215.1 Geminocystis sp. GBBB08 | reverse complement strand
ATCATCTACACTGTAAAAAGTTCCTTTATATCTTACTTGAGTTAATCTTTTAGATTTTTCACTGTTAAAAATTTTATTTACATAAAAGATTGATCGAGCCATTGTTCTTTGATCTCCATCTTGAATGTTGGTTGGTCTTTTGTGTAAGGTAATTTCTTGATCCATAAACATAATTTGTCCATCTTGCCAATTTTGCGTATAAATGTATTTTTCTTTATAAGTTGCTTTTTTGATTTCATC
Organism: Geminocystis sp. GBBB08; assembly: GCF_016743215.1. GTDB lineage: Bacteria > Cyanobacteriota > Cyanobacteriia > Cyanobacteriales > Cyanobacteriaceae > Geminocystis. Next base: position 16,705 of record NZ_VRZC01000077.1, on the reverse strand, counting down.
TATAATATGATCACTCTCTGCCCTCGACATCCCCACAAATCCATCAAAACTATGGCTAGGGATTTTCATTCCGGGTAAACCAGAAGCTGTTTCACTATAAAGCCTCGTTTCCATTCCATCAATTGGAACCATGCCATAACGGAGAGTAACATTTTGGAGAGAATTGAGTCCCGGAGCCATAAAGTTGTCAACCCACTTGTGCTTAACAATAAGTTCTTTAACCATACTTTGCATCTCAGAACTCAAAGACTCATAGGCATCATGAGTACACAAAAACTGTGTTTGACTGTTTTCACTTCCACTCAAACTTTGAAGTCCGATAATTCTTTGACCATCATCAAATGCACATTGATCACTGTGCCAATTTAACTCCCCATTCTGGAAAAAACCTAATGGTCTATTTTTCTTACTTTTCTTATAACTTATAATACTTGCATATTTAGGGATATTTTCATCTATTTCCTTGTTAGGATAACCTATGTTAAGAAATATCTCTCTCCAGTGTCTGCCATGGACTTTTTTAGAAATAATTGCTTCATGAATAAGAGCCATACTGGGATCTCCCCAAATGATCATAACTTCATTGATTTTTTTTACGGGAATATTTTGATTGACAAAAACGATACATTGTGAAGCACACAATTTACCGAGTTCGATAATTTCTTCTTGACAATCCCAGTCAATGTCGTATGCTTCAAGTCCAACACTTGCTCCATAATTTGACAATGGTTTTGTTTTCATCTTTATAACTACTTTATATAAAAAATTTTTTCTATTACTAATTTAATCATAAATTGGGTGAGAAAGAATACGATGTATGCTATGCTATTAGTGAATATTAGTCAAGTAAAATTTTTTAAGTTAAATATCCTATTGACCCCATCTAATAAATCTTATATGGTTGGTTTTTTTGAATCAATCTAAAAAAAGATAAAGTGAAGATCTAAAAAATCAGATGAAAAAAATTATTGAATGGAATATTGGTCTAAATATTCTTACAAAAATTAAACAAAAACTCAATTTGGTCAACAAATCCTGCGGATACCTCCTATGGGTATTATGTCGTCGGCTACGGTTTAAAATAGCTAGTCTTGTGGCAATTCTACCGTTAGAAGATTCTGTGCAAAATAGCATTGCTCATCAACTTGGGCGTATATTGAGTCCTTTTCGTAAGTTACATCCTGTTCTGCTGTCATCTTTTCAAAGTGCTCTCGGAGTCAATTTGGCTGAAGCAAAAATTATCTTAAATCAATGGGAAGCCAGTAAAGGGCTTGGTACTTTGAATATATTTAGATATTCCCAGATTGATAAGGAATGGGTAAATCAATATGTAGAGATTGAAAACATTTCTGTTTTCGAAAAAATAGCAAAGGTGGGAGGATTAGTACTTACTTACCATACATTTCACCAAAATATGTTGCCGATAATCTTTAGTTCTTTTGGAATACGTGTGATAGGTATCGGAACTAATCCAATGAAAAATTTTTATGATCTCCATGTCATTCAGTATAAGAATTTTAGAATGAATGCTATAGATCAGAAATTAAAATTGTCTGGGGGGCATCTTGTCTACATCGATGAGAAACGCAATTTGATCAAAAATGCTAAAGCTGCTTTTGCTAACGGAGATGTTGTTTTATTGGCTTGTGATAACCATCATATAAATAGTAAATTTCCCTCTTTAAATTTATTAGGAGGTTCTATTCGGATAAATGCTGAAGGGATGTTAAGATTAGCGAAAGAAGCTAAAGTTCCCGTGTATTTTGCTCTTTTTTCTCCTAATCTTACTGGTAAATATAATCTTTGTCTAAAAGCGATCGAACCATTGACGGATTTGGAACAAAATATTCAAACATATTTCGATTTTTTAGAGCAGAATATACGAAGTACTCCATGGGTTTGGCAGGGATGGGAGTGGTATCCTTGTATGTTAAATTGAGCATTATATCCAGCAAAGGAACAGAATATTTCAACAGAGTTTTTGCATTCCAAATTTTGTAGGTAAGATCAATAAATAGGGGTTGATGAAAAGATTATTCAATTATATTCATTAAAAATTAGCACTCCCAGTCAACAAAGTGTAGTTTACACCATGTGTAATAAATATTCAACCAGCTTTCAAAAGATTCAAGAGATTTTAATGCAGGTTTAATGCCATCCATCAGTTTAGTATATACAGCAACATAGTGTCGGCACTCTCGGCAGTCTGTGTTAGCAATACAACATTCACTATCATTATAAGAAAAGTCTGTATGGTGTTGTCGATGATATGGCTTGTTCAAAATCACACAATCTTTAGAAATGCCTGTAGCTTCGTCAATATTCCATAATGTTTTACCACTATTGACATATTTGTTATAGTATTTTGAATAAATTACGGTTTGAGGATCTTGATCTATTTTTTCTTCTAAGATGTCACGAATTCTTTTTAAATCATCTTGGGTTAGCATTAGATTGTCATCTTTTGTGGATAAGCGAAATGTACTATTTTGTTGCGTTTTCTCATTCAATTCAATTTTGTTCTCATATTGACGGGAGGGGCTATAGTGATTAAAGGAAATTTTAACGCCATTATCCTTACAAATTTTTACTACTTCGTTTATGTTATCAATATTTTTTCTATTAATAGTGTACATAAATATTGACTTCTTGTCTCCTTGTGCATTTTGTAATGCTTTTTTGAAAACTGGTGCCCCTCGAAGATATTCATCGGTTTCAAAATTTCCCCAAACAGAAATATGTTTCATAAAAGTGATAGCGGGATCAAATTTGAACGTGCCATTAGTGTAAATTAGTCCTCTATCCCAAAACTGATTTGCAACTAATAACCGATCTTGTACTAATCCGGGTTCGGCTCCAGCAAAGTGAGGATAAGTAATTCCACGTTTCACCTCATTAGCAAAAAAAAGTTTATATTCTTCAATATTCTTGACTTCTTCGTATTTAGTTGATAATTCACCCTCAAAGAAAAAACATCCTTCACAACGAAGATTACACCGTTTTGTAATATCATATCCTGAGATTACTATGTTGCCGGCTTTATCCCTTATTTTAGTATATTTATACTTTAGATCCGGACGTGAATCAAGATACGATTGTAATTTACTTTTTTTTGCTGTTTGATGTTGTGACATTAATATCCTTTTTGATTATTGGTTTGATCATAGAATCGGGGTGAATATGGTATGTTTATTTTCAGAAGATTACGACCTAAATTATTCATAACCCAAATGAGTTTTATCTAGAATTCAGGTAAATCAGAGAATCAGGACTTACGCAATTTAAACAAAAATTAAAACTTTGAGATTCCTTGCTTTCGGTCGGAATGGCAGAATATCCTTATTAGCACGAAATAAGAATATTATAGTAATTGAAGTAATTGATCTTAATCTTAGTTATGAAATCTCATTCTAGTTTATCAAAAATCATCATTATCTGATTATATCAGTTTTGTTTAGAGGATATTGCCTTAATTTGTAAAATACTTATTATGTAAGTTAATGAGGCGACTATTATACAGATAATTAATAAAATTATTGTGTTTAAATACATAGCAAAAAAGTATTTTACTAATACAATAGCTAATATCATAATAACAGAACTAATTAAAGGAGTAATAAATTGTTGTAAATATTGCTTTAGAGTAATAGAGATTAACTTAGTTAACATCCATAAAGCAAAAGGAAAAATTAAGTAACTACTGAAAACAAAAGCGAAAGCAACGGCAGTAATTCCCCATTTGATCAGGAAACAAGCAAGAGTAACGCTGAGGATAATAGTTAATAAAGTCAGGTAAAATTGTAAATAGGATTTTCCTAAAGTTAAAAATACTGCTCCCATACAGGAAAAAAAAGAAGATAAAATTCCTGAAAAAATTAATATTCGCAGCACTAAAATTGAGGGAGTCCATTGTTTACCAAATAAGGTAATTATTATTTCTGGTGTTAAAGCTAATAAACCAAAAAATGCCGGAAAAGCAATTAAACTGGTGAATTGTATTGCCTGTAAAAATGTTTGGCGAAGAAGAGTTATATCTGTTTGTATTTTTGAAAAAGTTGGAAAAGCTACTTGATTTATCACTCCTATTAATAATTGAGTCATTACTTCTAAAATTCGATAGGCGATCGCATAATATCCTAAAGCAATTTCACCTAAAAAATAACCAATAAGTAAATTATCAGATTTTATGTAAAAAAACATTAAAAATTGAGTAAAAAAAATATAAATACTAAAGTTAAATAAATCTTGAAAATGCGCATAAGAAAACTTTAATTTTGGTCGCCAATCAATGGCATTCCACATAACTATAACAATCCCGGATTCATAAGTAAATTGTTGAATTACTAAACTCCAAACTCCGAAGCCTAACAAGGCAAAAATAATCGCTAAAAATCCACTAATAATGATTGCTATTAATGATCGAACTGCTAAAATCTTAAAGTTTAAATCTCTTTGTAAAACAGCTTGAAATATATGACCAAAAGAGTTAATAATAAAAAGAAAAGAGAAACATTGAATAATAACAGTTAATCGAGGTTGATTAAAAAATAAAGCAATATTTTTAGCTAAGAAAAAACTAATAAAAGTTAAAAATATTCCTGTTATTACTTGAGTGCAAAAAGCAGTATCTAAATGTTCTGAATCTAATTTTTTTCTTTGAATTAAAGCTGAAGTAAATCCTTGTTCAAGAAAAATATTCATAAAAGCTAAAAAAATATTAGCTAAACTTAATAAGCCAAAATCTTGAGGAGTTAGTAAACGGGCTAAAATTAAAAAGACAATAAATGAACCAGCTTGACTACCCCAATTTTGAATTATTGACCATAAAACTCCTTGAAATACCTGTTTATTAATAGTCATTTTAAAAATTGTCTTTTTAACTTTGTAAAGTTGATAAATTTACGATAAATAACATAAATTAAAGAAGGTGATTTAATCGCAATATAGAAAAAAAGGTATTTTATTCTTTTTTGTTGACATCTTTTTATTATTAATAGTATATTTATTTCATCTAAATTAATTATAATAAATACTTAGCTCGATCGTAACGAATAATATTTTAATGTCTAATTTATCTCATTTCAAATTTGTTTTCATTAGTTCTTGTCCTGAATCTTGGGGAGGTAGCGAAGAACTTTGGCATCAAACTGCTATTTATCTACACCAAGAACATCATCAGATTAAAGTTTTTAAAACTTATGTTGATCAAAAACATAGAAAAATTAAACAATTACAGGAGTTAGGAATTGACATTTTTGATATTCATAAATTAGGTTTCCAACGACTTCCCAAACCTCTTAAAAACTTTCATTATCATATACCTTTGCCGAGTTTTTTTTCTAATAAATTGATAGTTGAGGTAATAGATAAAACCAATTTATACATCAATAAAATTTATAAATCTTTACGAATACAAGATTATCTTTCATTATTTTTTCTTAAATACTCTTTAGCATCCATTAAACCTGATTTAGTTTTGATTTCTCAAGGAGAAAATATTGATGGTTTAATTTATATTTATTTATGTCAATTACTCGGTTTAAACTATGCTATTCTTTCTCAGAAAGCCTCAGATCATATTTGGCCTTCCGATGAAATTCGCCCTTTATTAATGAAAGGTTATCAGAATGCAAAGTATTGTTTTTTTGTCTCTAACCATAATCTAAAATTGACCCAATTTCAATTAGGTATTAAATTACCATTGTCCAAAGTTGTGAAAAACCCCTATCAAGGCATCATTCCCAAACCTTTATCTTACCCCCAAGATGATGGATATTTTAAGTTGGCTTGTGTTGCTCGTTTATGGATACTAGATAAAGGACAAGATATATTACTAAATGTTTTGGCACGGGATAAATGGCGAGAAAGAAATCTCAAGGTAGCCTTTTTTGGTCAAGGAAATAACTATGATAGTTTAGTCGGTATGGTAAAAATGTTAGAACTAAACAATGTTGATTTTTTAGGCTTTAAGCAGAATATTATGGAAATTTGGCAAAATTATCACGGTTTAATATTACCTTCGAGGGCGGAAGGATTACCTCTGGCTTTGGTTGAAGCAATGATGTGTGGTAGAATGGCGATCGCCACTTCCGTAGGGGGGATTCCAGAACTTTTAGAAGATGAAATTACTGGTTTTATCGCTCAAGGGGCTTCCACCGAAGCTGTAGATTCTGCCTTAGAAAAAGCATGGCAACGTCGTTATGAGTGGGAAGAAATGGGCAAAATGGCTTCTATGGCGGCGAGAAAATTTATTTCACCTCATCCCGAAAAAGATTTAGGAGAGCGTTTAATTAAATTATCTTGTAAAAAATAGCAAGTTTCAGTAGCTACACACCAAGTAGTAATAAATTCATTTTGATTAACTAAACTTTGAAATAGCTTTGTTGCTGATTGATGAAATTTGTCTTTTTTGTTAGCAAGAGCAAGAAAAAAACCAGTATCAATGATTATTGTATTTTTCATCTAGTTTTTGTCTCAAGTAGGTTTTATAATTTTCAGACAAATCTGATTCAGCTTCCATACAACCAATAAAATCTGCCCAGTCTTCTGCATTGTTATTCAGATTTATATCTGATGTACTCTCTTGTTTTTCAGCTACAGAATAGCGTTTTTTTAATGACTCAATAAAATCAGTGACTAAAATTTGTGCCTCTTCTGGTAAATTGCTAACATCCTGTTGTATTTGCTCAAGATTAACCATGATACTGACTTCCTTCTGAAAATTTTCAAGTTTATTTATCAAAAATTTTGAGTTTTAAACCTCGCAATGGAAAACTAATATTAAAAGACTTCCCACAAAAAAGGATAACTTTCTTTTGGGTTTTTCTCCTATAGTATAGTTTTGAAAAAATTATGAATAGTTCCGAAAACGACAAAACTAATATCTGTCCTTCTATAGTATATAGTTCTGGTAGTCAATTATTTCCCTTAAAAGTTTTTTTAAAAACCGCTAGAAAAGATGTTATTCAAGGACTTCCTTTTACTAAACAATTATTGATCCAAAATGTAGTTAAACGTTATCGTTATTCTTCTCTGGGGCTATTTTGGGCTTTTATTCCATCAGCTTTAATTGCTATTTTATTAACGTTAGGACAAAGAACAGGTATTGCAGGTTTAACAAGCCAAAACGTTCCCCCTCAAGTCTATGGTATTTTTGGAATCGTGATGATGCAAATATTTTTAGAGAGTTTTAATAGTCAAAGAATATTTTTAACTTATTATCTTCACTTATCTGTACGTCAAAAAATTCCCCTTGAAGCATTTATCTTAGCTGGTTTTGGCGAAAATATTTTTAACTTATTTATGCGTTTACCTGTTCTTATAGCCGTATTGATATTTTTTGATATTACGCCACAGTTAACTATTATCCTCATGCCTTTTGGTTTTTTATTATTGATTCTTTTTGCTTCCAGTCTTGGATTATTATTAGCTCCTTGGAATGCCCTTAGTAACGATCTTGATAGTATAATGCAAGTTTTACCTTGGTTTTTGTTTGGTATAACTCCAGTTTTTTTTATGCCTCGTGATGGAACTTTATTACATCGTCTTTTTGTATATAATCCTCTTACCCATATATTTGAGGCAATTCGCTGGTTAACCTATGGTGGGGAGATCGATCATCCCTTAATTTTTTGTTTGATAACTTTGATGACCATATTCTTGTTTGTCGTGGGGTGGTTATATTGCAAATTATGTTTACCTTATGTAGTTGAACGAACCTTAAATTAAGATGGGAGATTTACTTTTAGAAACTCAAAATTTATCTAAACGATTTTGTCGAGAGCCGAAACTAGCTTTTAGATATACTCTAGCTGACATTTTTGAGGAATTTCGTTATTTACCAGAAAGAACTAAAAAGTTAAGAAAAGGTGAATTTTGGTGTTTGAAAAACATTAATTTTAAACTCAATCGAGGAGAAGCCCTAGGCTTAATTGGTCATAATGGAGCAGGAAAAAGTACTTTAATCAATTTATTGATGGGGATTATACGCCCTACGGCGGGGGAAGTTCGTTGGTACACTAATAATATTGTCACCATTGATCAACAGTCTGGACTAAACCCATTACAAACGGGACGAGAAAATATTTATAATAAATTATCCCTCCACGGTTTATCAACTCGAAAAATAGTCAAAGAAATTGATGGAATTATTGAATATTCGGGTATTTCTGACTTTATTGATACTCCTTTGGGTACATATAGTATGGGAATGAGATTACGTCTTGTTTTTTCAATTTATACTCGTTTGCGTCCCGATGTCTTTATTATTGATGAAGCTCTTGGGGTAGGTGATATGAAATTTCAAGAAAAATTTGCTTCTTTTTTAAGAAATTATCTTGATTCAGGGGGAAGCATTATCTTAGTTTCTCATCAGCTGTATCAAATTCAGTCTCTGTGCGATCGTTGTTTAATCTTAGATCAAGGACAAATTATTAGCCAAGGATCGACAGAAAAAGCTACGTCTGATTATTATGAATTAATGCAGATAAAAGCACAAACCGAGTCAATGTTAGAACCTCTTTTTTCTCAGGAAACAAAGCAATTATTGACGCAAACAACGGAAGAATATGGTTTAGTCAAAATCTTGGATTTGAAGATTATACCCTTAGATACAGAACAGATACAGTCAGGAGGAAAAGTTTTATTTGAATTAATTTGTGATTCTTCCATCAGAAAATCATCTATAGCCCCTTTTATTCTGATTACTTTGGGCAAATCAAATCGTTTAGCAGTTATGCAAGGCTGTGAAGAAGATTGCCCTTACTCACTGGAGATAGGAATTAATAAATTTTCCTGTGTAGTGGAACAATTACCCTTAATGCCGGGTAAGTATCAAATTATTACAGGGATTAAAGATACGACTTCTAAAGCAACATTAACGGTGAAAGGAGTGGAAGATTTACCATTCATTATGGACGTAAAAAGCTATCAAAACCTAGTTTTACAACTATCTCAAATCTTAAAAACAACTTTATACATATCAGCAAAATGGAATTAAAAACTCAAATATGAAAAATTTATCAAACCCATTCTATTTTTTGCATATACCTAAAACGGCTGGTACATCTCTATCAACTTTTCTGGAAGCCAACTATCGTAAGGGGAAATGGTTAAAAGCTCATGAAATTAAAGACTTATTAGCATTTAGTCGAGAAGAAATAAATTCCTATCAGTGTTTTCATGGACATTTTGGCACTTTACTCTTTGCTTTGCTTAACAATCCCGTTACGACTATTACTATGTTACGAGATCCTTTGGATCGGTTAATTTCACATATTTATTTCGGTCAAAAATGGTTATCTGAAAATCCTGAATTCTATGAGCATCTCTCCGATGAACTATCTAAAACGATAAATATTTTTCAACACAGTTCTTTAGAAGAAATTGTGGAAAATCCAATACTCAATATGTATTTCTCAAATGTTCAATCTCGCCATCTAGGATGTGAATTAAATTTGGATACTGTCCGTAATGCTCCAGTAAAATTTCTAGGAGTATTGATTGGAGAAGAACAAGATATGAATATTGTTGTCGCAAAAGCAAAAGAAAGATTAGATCAAATGGCTATAGTTGGTATTACAGAAAGATTTAACGATTCCTGTGATTTAATTTGTGATTTTCTCAACATTAAACCTCCTCAAATTTATCCTCAATTAAATGTAACTTCAAAACAATACAAGCTAAAAACTTATGATGATATTTCTCCTGAATTAGCTAATAAGATTAGAGAAATAAATAAATATGACATGGAAGTTTATGAATATGGCAAAAAAATATTTGAGCGTCAGATGAAAATTTTTGAGGAAAAAAAAGCAAAAATTCCTAGTTCTCTTTAACTCATTGGATTTCTAAACTATTTCAACGTTAAAAATTTTAATGATTAAATACAGTTTGCTAAAAATTGAAGTTTTCGTAGAGCTATTAAAACTTTTAAGTAATTTTTTCTTTTATTTTATGAGGCGATCGCAAGAAATTTTAAAAGATAAAATAAACGCTCAAAAAGTTGATAATCCTCCACAAATAATCAAATTTTTATTAAGGATTTTCCCTATTCCGGGCTATCAAATGAGTTCGACTCTCAATGGTTATTTGGGAACTACTATTAGAAACATCCTGAAGAATCGTAAAAAGCCAGAAATGATCACAGTTGTCAAAGAATATGGAAGTAAGATAAGTTACCCTGAAGTGTCCATAATTGTTCCTCTCTACGCCAGACTAGACTTTATGAAGTATCAATTAGCTCTATTTGCTGATGATCCCGATTTTCAAGATAATGAGTTAATCTATGTTCTAGACGATCCTCGACTCTATAAGGATTTTGTTGATTATTGTGATGCACAATTTGCCACCTTCCAAGTACCATTTAAAACAGTCTATTCAGGGGCAAATTTAGGCTTCTCAGGGGCAAACAACTTAGGGGTATCTGTTTCTAGTGGACGGCTAATCGTTCTTATAAATTCAGATGTTATGCCCATAGAATCAGGTTGGGTTTCATCATTAGCCAATATATATAAGAGTCTTAATAATGTAGGCGCGATCGGACCGAAATTACTTTATGGAAATGGCAGTATTCAACACGCTGGTATGAAATTTATTAAGTGTGCTCCTTGGGGTGATTTATTGATTAATGATCACCCACGCAAAAACCAACCTAATTTTCCTGAAGATGACTATAAACCACAAAAGTTAGCGGCGATAACAGGTGCTTGTTTGATGGTTTCCAAGCAATTATATGAGCAAGTTGATGGTCTAAATGAAGAATATATTATTAATGATTATGAAGATTCTGATTTTTGCTTAAAACTTCATACTCAAGGATTTGATAATTATTACATACCTGATATAGAATTATTTCATTTAGAAAGACAATCAGTGTCAATTTACCCTCAAAATGAAGAAATATGGCAAATCAATAGGACAAAATATAATTGTTGGCTTTTTAATCAAGAGTGGGGGAAATATATCAATGATAAAAATCTTTAACGACAAATTTGAGTAATGAATAATATACCAGATAGACCAAAAATTTTAATTATCTCTCACGGACATCCCAAAATAATCAAAGGAGATGGAGAAATTGCCGCTTATAATCTTTTTCAAGAACTGCGTAGCCGTGATAATTGTGATGTCGTTTTTTTAGCTTATAAACAGGGTGAAGCTATTTATTCTTCTATCCCCTTTGAAACTCTTAAATCTGATGGCTCAGAAGTGCTAATAACTGGAGGAAATTTGGATTATTTTATCTTCTCTCAGTTGAATACTCGATTGAATTGTTCTGAATTTCGCAGTTTTTTGGACTCTTTTGCTCCTAATGTTGTCCACTTCTATCATTATATACATCTTGGACTTGAAGCGATTAGAGAAGTACATAAATATGCAAAAAATATCCCTATTATTATGACACTTAATGACTATTGGGCAATCTGTAATCATAATGGACAAATGGTGAAAATATCTGACTACAAATTGTGCTATAAATCTGATCCTGCTGATTGTCATCAATGCTTTCCTCATAAAATTCCTGAAGATTTTCAACTTAGAGAAATGTATATCAAATCATTTTTCAATTTAGTGGATGTGTTCATTGCACCCAGTCAGTTTTTGTTGGAAAGATATGTAAATTGGGGAATAGCAAGAGAAAAAATAATATCTCTCGATTATGGACAACCTATAGTTACTCCAGTTCCGCCAAGAAAGCTATTAGATGAACAGAAAAACCACTTTGCTTACTTTGGACAACTCAATATCTTTAAGGGAATTTTTGTATTACTAGAATCCATAGAAAAGTTGACTAAAGAAATACGAAAAAATATCTCTTTAGATATTTATGGGGCTAATTTAGAATTGCAACCCAAGTCTTTCCAAGATAGATTTTGGGAACTCCTCAATAACACTAAAGACTGTGTTTACTATCATGGCTGTTATCAATCGGCAGAATTACCTCAATTAATGGCTAATATAGATTGGGTAATTGTTCCATCTATTTGGTGTGAAATTAGTCCTTTAGTTGTAGAAGAGGCTTTTATGCACAAACGTCCAGTAATTTGTAGTAATATCGGTGGCATGGCTGACAAAGTTGAACATGAAAAGTCGGGCTTACATTTTAGGGTTGCTGATTCTACAGATTTAGCTAATTGTATCACCAGAGCAACAAATGAAGAAGGACTATGGGAAAAGTTATCTAGTGGGATATCAGAGCGCTTAACTATTCAAGAAGTAGCCGATAAAACTCAAAAGCTCTATGTTGAAGAACTTAAAAAGCATCTTAACAATGCCTTATCTTCATAATGAATACTTACAGCAATTTGATACCACAGTAATTTGTGGGATGCTCGTCACCCCCTCAATCGATCGCCAAACACTTTTCCCCAAAGTTCTTTGACAAGATCAATTACTGACTTACGGTCATCAACATTATCCGAACTCAAGTTAAATAGTGACTAAAATGATAAAAAAAACAGAATTAGCGTTGGAGTATTCCGCCATCGAAAGAAGCATCGATCAAGCTATTGATTTTCTTTGGTTTAACCAACTTCCCGATGGAGAATTTAAGGTATATATAACAGCAGAAACTGATTTAGAGAAAACCTCTTTTTTTGATAGCTGTACATTCGGCACAGCACTGATTCTTTATAATCTTTCTTTTCGAGAAACTTCTAAAATTGAAGCCATGAGAGAAAAAGCGTTAAACTTTCTTAAAATTAATATGGATCAACCCGGACTCTGGCGCTACTTCTCTACAAAAACAAAGTTTCGTCAAACTTGTCCCCCTGATGTGGACGATACCGGCTGTGTTGCTTTTGTTTTTAAAAAGTACAAAATAACTCTGAATAATAAAGACATAATTTTGGCGAATCGCAACCAAGATGGGCTATTTTATACTTGGATTGTGCCTCGCTTTTCTATGTTATTTACTCAAACCAGATTCTTTTTTAATTCTTTGTTATCAATTCCATCTTACTCAAGGTTTTGGCGACTTTCTGAATGTCGTCCGAATGATCTTGATTGTGGAATTAATGCTAATGTTGTTCTTTATTTGGGAGAAATAGAAGAAACCAAAAGAGTAATAGCCTATTTAATTGATGTTATTCTTAAAGGAAAAGAGACAGAATCTGATAAATGGTATTTAAGCAGTTTTCCCCATTACTATTTTCTTTCTCGTGCTTATTTTAATGGTGTGAAAGGATTAGAAGTTTTGAAAGAAAAGATCATCTTGAATTTAGAACAAAAGTTTGAGCAAGAAGGCGATAAAAATCCTCTTGATACAGCATTAGCAGTTTGTACATTTCTCAACTTCGGGCAGATAACACCTACTTTACAAAAAATCATTGGCTTTTTGTTAGCAAAGCAAGGAAATGATGGAAGTTGGGCTAGTAGTCCTTTTTACTTTATTGGTCCAACACGAAGAAAAAGTTTTGGATCATTAGAGTTAACCACAGGAGTCTGTATTGAAGCATTGGTAAGATACCAACAGGCTATATATTCGTCAAATATTTCCCAAAGCAATGATCAATAAGTTTATTATTCAAGTACAGAAATTAGTTACTCTCATTAGAGCAAAGGATTGGTGGGTATCCAAATTAGGACCAATATTAGGAACTGCTTATGGAACCGCCACTATTTTAGATGTGTCTTTGTTTTCCATCTGGTCTTCTTTGATATTCCTTTTAATTGCCTTATTTTTAGATGCAACTTTTGCCAGTCTAATTAACAATATTTGTGATCAAGAGGAAGATCATCTTAGTGGCAAAGTAAATTATATGGTTGGCAGATCTTCACTTTTTATTGCCTTAATTTTAACAGCTAATATTTTACCAGGGATAGTAGTGTCAGTATTACTGAGGCAAACGCCTTTAATTTTAGGGGTTTATGTCAGCAACTGGCTAGTTTTTGCCATTTACTCAATACCGCCAATCCGCCTTAAACAACGGGGTTTTTGGGGAATCTTGGCAATAGCATTGGGCGAAGGTTTCCTCCCACACTTGTTTGCGGCATTATTGATAGTGAGTAATGCACATAAGGGTTTACCAGTCATCTGGATCATTCTGATTGGTGTTTGGTCTTTTGCAAACGGATTAAGATGTATTTTATGGCATCAAATGGGTGATTTTGAGAATGATCTTCGTGCTAGAATTAACACTTTTGCCGTCAACAGATCTCCTCAAACTTTACAAAAATTAGGAAAATGGATTGTCTTTCCTGTGGAGATTACAGCACTAATGGGAATGTTGTTTCTCTTTCAGAATACCTTAGTTTGGATTTTACTATTGATTTATTTAATAACAGAATATCTCAGACATTATTTCTGGAAGCTGGAGATCAGGATTGTGGCACCTTCTGCTGATAACCGTATGGCTTTATTTGAATATTATGAGATATTTTATCCATTAGGATTTATATATTTAGCTATAGGAAAAGATCCAATCAATTTAATTTTTTTAGGAATTTATGCCATATTTTATTCAAAGCGTCTATGGTGGTGGCTCAGAGATATTTACTCTTTATTAAGATGGGAGATTCCAAAATATTTCCATCCAGTAGAAAATTAACCTCCTATCTTTTACTTGTTTTTAAACTTTTGATAAAATGAAACAACAACCAGAATTAAAATTTGATAATTCTCAACTCGAAACTGCGATCGATCGAGCTATTGATTTTTTTTGGATTAACCAACTCCCCGGTGGAGAATTTACGACCTATGTTACAGAAAGAAAAGTTACAGGGATAACTTGCAATTTTGATAGTTGTAACTTTTCCACTGCATTAATTCTTTATGCTCTTTCTTTTCTTCGAGAAACTCCTAAAATCGAAAAGATGAGATTACAAGGACGAAACTTTCTGTTGGACAACATGGTACGTCCTGGAATATGGTACTATTATTCATCTATAAATCCGTTTTTACATACTCTTTTTTCACCCCCTGATATAGATACTACTTCCTGTACATCATTCGTTTTAAAAAAGTATGGTATTGTCCTAAATAATAAGAAACTGCTTTTAGCCAATCGGAATCAAGATGATTTGATTTCTACTTGGATTGTACCTCGTTTTTCCATGTTGTTTACTCATACTGGATATTGGTTGAAGTATCGATTAATAACTCCATCTTATTCACAATGGTGGAAAAAATTTCCCTCTGTATCGAATGAAGCTGATCTTGGAGCAAGTGCTAATCTTGTTTTTTATTTGGGAGAGATAGAAGAAACTAAAAAAGTTATAGATTATTTAATTGACGTAACTCTTAAAGGAAAGGAGATAGAATCTGATACACGGTATTTAAGTATTTTTCCTCATTACTATTTTCTCTCTCGTGCTTATTTTAATGGTGTTAAACGACTAGAAGTTTTGAAAGAAAAGATCATCTCAAATTTAGAACAAAAGTTTGAGCAAGAAGGCTTTGACAATTCTCTTGATACAGCATTAGCAGCTTGTACATTTCTCAATTTCGGACAGATAACACCAACTTTAGAAAAAGCTATTGACTTTTTGTTAGCAAATCAAGGAAATGATGGAAGTTGGGCTATTAGTCCTTTTTACTTTGATAGTCCAAAACGTATCTCTTGGTACGGATCAGCAGAGTTAACGACTGGGGTTTGTATTGAAGCATTGGTAAGATACCAACAAGCTATATAGAAGTGGCCATGATGCTTCTTTCAGTCAGAATGACAATAAAAATAATAATATTAAGTTCGGATAATTACTTATAATAAAACTTTGCGTCTTTGCCTCTTTGCGTGAGATTCTATACACCTATCCTCACCTAAAGAGTTTTTTAGCAACCCTTAAATAACTTATCAGCCTTATTTTGTCGTTAAAAATTAGTAATTTTTGATACAATTTCATAACACTTTTGGTAGGGAGAAAAATACTATATCAAATAGTTTTTTAAATAATGTGGGATTAATTAATTTAATACTTATACCATAACTTAGGATAGCAAATATTGTACAAATAATTAATAAAATTATTGTGTTGAAATACATGGCAAAAAAATATTTAACCGATAAAATAGCTAACATCATAATAAATGAACTAATTAAAGGAGTAATAAATTGTTGTAAATATTGCTTGAGAGAAATAGAAATTAACTTAGTTAACGTCCATAAAGTAAAAGGAAAAATTAAGTAACTACTGATAACAAAAGTTAAAGCAACGGCAGTAATTCCCCATTTTACGACAAAAAAAGCAACGGTAAAACTGATGAGAATATTTATTAAACTAAGGCAAAATTTTAAATAAGGTTTTCCTAAAGCGAGAAAGACTGACCAATTAAAATAAGCAAAAGATGATAAGATTCCTAAAAAAACTAATATTTGTAGTACTGGAATTGATGGTATCCATTGTTTACCAAATACGATAATTATTATCTCTGATGTTAAGGCTAACAAACCCAAAAACGCAGGAAAAGCGATTAAACTGGTGAATTGTATTGCCTGTAAAAATGTTTGACGAAAAAGAGTCATATTTGTTTGTAATCTTGAGAAAGTAGGTAAAGCGACTTGATTGATTGTGCCTACTAATAATTGAGTTATCACTTCTAAAACTCGATAGGCGATCGCATAATATCCCAAGGCAATTTCACCTAAAAAATAACCTATTAATAAATTATCTGATTTTTTTTCAAAAAAATTTACAAATTGAAACAAAAAAATGTAAATACTAAACCTAAATAAATCTTGAAAATGGGGATAAGAAAACCTTAATT
>NZ_VRZC01000076.1 GCF_016743215.1 Geminocystis sp. GBBB08 | reverse complement strand
GCTTAACACCTCTTGAGGTTGAGTGATAGGCGGTTGAGAAGATGGAGTGATAGGCGGTTGAGAAGATGGAGTGATAGACGGTTGAGAAGATGGAGTGATAGACGGTTGGGGAATTGTTTCCCTGATTTGTTGGGGAATGATGGAAGGTTGGGGGATTGTTTCCCTGATTTGTTGCGGTTGAGGGTTATTATCTCTTACTTCTGAGGTTTTTTGCGATTGAGGAGTGGGATTTATTTTGGCTACCCGTGGCACGGGGGAAGGAGAAATTATTTCGGTTTTCGTAACAGTGGGTTGTGGTTTTACTTGTTTTGGTTGAGGTAAAGGAGGCTTAACCGTCTCTAATTTTGGTTGCGGTTGGGGTTTTATTTCTGGTTTGGTAACGGGTTTTTCTTCGGGCTTAATTTCAGGCTCTTGTACTACTATAAATTCGATTGGTTCATTTTCTTGCGTCAAGGGTTTTTCGATTAAATCGAACAGGGTAAACATAATACCATGAAGAGCGATCGAGCCAACAATTCCAACTGTGACTAATTTGCGTGTTTTTTCCGTTTCTAATTGCCGTTGTTCAACACAGGTGAGGGAATAAGTCATAATCTATCAGGAAATAGGGTGAAGATAAGGGAATATTTTGTAAGAAAGTAAAAGTTTTTTAGTTTTTTAGTTTTTTATTAGACATTGGGTAAAAAAGATTTTGTGTTGGTTCGTAGTGAGGGCTAAAGCCCTCTTAAATCACGATTATAGTTAAAGTTTATTAGTATTTTTTTGTGTTAGTCAATAAATTTTACCATATTAAAATATTAATCTAATTAATAATCTTTTGCAACTATTTTTTAAAAATAGGCTTGTAAACCAATGCGATAAGTTAATCCTGGTTGATAGATACGATTACTCTTTTCATAACTTTCATCGCTTAAATTTTCCAAATTAAAAGTTAAAAATACATTTTTAGCTAGTGGGATTTGACCGTTAAAATCTATACTCAGATAAGAAGGAGAAAATTCCGTGCTACTTACTCCCGGCAGGGTAAATAAGGCACGACGAGAGCCACTGTAATAGTTGAAAAAGAGATTAGCTTGATAACCATTAGAGCTATAACCGATACCAAATGTAGCCACAGAGTAAGGTAACGTTGATAGTTGTAAACCCACTTCACTAGGGATTAAACTACTAACAATTTTAGCATCAGTGTAGGTGTAGTTAAGAAATGAGGAAAATTCGGGACTAATTTGCCATTGAAGAACTACTTCAAGCCCATTTGTTTCAACCCTTCCAACATTTTCCCAACGCCCGGCAACAACGCCAAGACGATCGTTTAAGTTACTGCCAAAATATGTTAATTGTGCAAGGAAAGAATCAGATAAATTAATGTCGAATCCTGCCGTATAAGCTACCCCCTTTTCGGCAATAAGATTGGGATTCGGTAGCCAGTTGTGTACTGTATCAAACACATATAGTTGATCAAGTCCAGGATTACGTTGAAGAACCGCAAAGCTATTACGAAAGGCAATATTAGGTGTTATATCCCATCTTGTGCCGAAGGTGGGGTTAAGATAGCTACCAAAATCACTGGTAAAATTTTGGCGTAAGCCTAATTCTAGTTGAAAATTATCACTGAGTTGAAATGTATTGAGGGCAAATAAAGCGAAAAGAAAACGATCACGATCTTCTGCCTCATTAAATTTAGCAAAATCGGGACGAGTACTCTTAACATCTCCATAAATAGAATTGTTACTAATATCAAATCCTGATGTAAGTTTATAAGTAGGAGATATTTGCCATTGGTTTTCCACACGGCCACTCAAAGCTTGAGAGTCCAAAACCCCTGAACGATAAAATATACCCGCATTTGGACCATAAGTACTAAAATAGTCTTGATTATAGGCAATAGTCGTTTTTAATATAGAATCATCCCCATTACCTAATTTAGTGGTTAAGGTTGCACCAATATTGAACAAATCATGATCCAGACGATCAAACTGTAAAGGAAAACCAAAATAGAGTAACCCTCGCCGACTAGCAGTTTTATAAGCATCAACACTAAGATAGTTGCGAGTATCAATGGGAAATTCGATAGTACCATAAAAGTTATTAAGAGTACTATCACTATTAAACAGTTGGCCAGTTTCAGGATTACGATTAGCCGCCCCTACGGGTACAAGATAATCATTATTGGTGGTTAAATACTCATAGCCCACACGAAAGTTAACCTCATTTACTGTACCACCATAGCCGACTTGATAACGCTGATAGCCATAAGAACCTATTTCTGCACCTAATCCTAGCTGAAGGGGTTGAGGATCTTTTTTGGTGATAATATTAACTATCCCTCCAAAGGCTTCCGAACCATAAAGAGTCGCACTTGTTCCACTGGTGATTACTACTTGTTCGATCGCATCCACAGGAATACTATTAAGATCTGTCGCACCATGATAAGTATTAATATTACTACCAAAAGAACGTCCATTGATTTGAAAAATAGACTGATTGATCGAAAAACCCCTTAAAAAAGTACCCGTGTGAATATCTGCACCAAAGCCATAATCATTAACAGCAAAGCCGGGTAAGTTGCGCAATAATTCTGAGGTAGTTCTAGGATTTAGCTGTTCAATTTCTGATTTATCTATTATATAGGTAGGAGCAGAACTAGGTACAAAAGGCGATGGCTCACCTGTCGCAATGATTTGGATATTATCATCTTCAGAGTTTTGTTTTGGAGTGACACTAATCACTAAACCAGATAGACTGTTAGATACTTCGGCGGTGGGTATTTCCTTAACACCTGTAATCGTTATCCTAATAGTGTTAGATTCAAGATTGATAACCCTAATACTAGCAATATCTTGACTAGGATTTTCTTGACTAAATTCTTCCCTTTCTGGTAATTTTAGTTGAGCGTTAGAAATGTCAATGATCAGGTTATTACCTTCAGTGGTGGTAATTGGTTCAAAATTCTCACTCCTAGAACTATTTAAAATGATCTCAATACCATTGCCTGTAGAATTAACTTTTACCCCTGTCACTAGCACTGGAGATGAAGATTCTGACTGTGCTGATAAAGTTTCAGATGTAATAAGTTCATCCTTGACAGGTATTGTTTCACCTTTTGCAGATGAAGAAATGAAGATAGGGAATAAAATTGCGATTAAAGAAAGAGGTGGGAAAAATTTTTCTTGGTTCATCTTTTAGACATCAGTTAAATAAATAATAGACTTATTAGGATATTTAAGTTATCTATTTGATGTCAACAGACAAGATGTCAAAGTTATTTGATTAATCACAACAATATTATAGTTTCTTAGGACTTAAAAATTTTCTTTGACTTTTATTAAGAAATATTTGCATTAGTAGTCAAACTTTGCTATATTTAAATCTTAAAATAATTAATAAAAATTGGCAATTACTTTAAAAATTGTTATCTTCGTACCTTTCTTTGCGTCTTTGCGCCTTTGCGAGAAACAAAACACCAATAAATTATTGACGATGAATAACAAAAAATCAAAATCATTTCAAGATAAAGAATAAAGTTGAAACAAGCATTATGAAAGCGAAAAATATTTTATTAACATCCTTACTTAGTGTCATCGTCAGTGAGATTATCATGACATCATTTCCGGTGTTAGCAAACACTATTACCCTTCCTGATGGAGGTAAATGCGAAGGTAGTGTTTCTGGGGGAAATCTTAACGGTGAGGGGAAATGTACTTTTAGTAACGGCGATCGCTACGAAGGTAATTTTGTCGATGGAGAAAAACAAGGTAAAGGAAAATATACTTTTGCCGATGGTGGTTATTATGAAGGGGAATTTAAGAATAGTCAATTTGAAGGGCAAGGAATAAGGGCTTTTCCTCAAGGGGATAAGTATGAAGGGCAATTTAAACAGAGTAAACCAGGGGGTAAAGGGTTTTATACCTCCGCCGATGGTAGTAAGTATGAAGGCAATTTTGTTGACGGTTTGCCCAAGGGTGAGGGTAAATTTATTTACAGTAATGGGGATACTTGTGCAGGTATAGTGACAGATGGTAAAATCAATGGTCAGAGCATTTGTACTTATCAAAACGGCGATCGATACGAGGGATTATTACTCAATAATCAACCCCAAGGAGAAGGAATTTATACCTTTGCGGATGGTGGTAGTTATCAAGGCACTTTTCAGGGGGGAAGAATCACAGGCAAAGGTGTGCGTAAATATGCCAATGGAGATAGTTATGGGGGAAACATCAAAGATGGTATTCCTCACGGCAAGGGAGTCTATAATTTTGCGGATAGAGGAGTTTATGAGGGAGATTTCGATAATGGCAAACCAGTAGGTAAAGGTATTTATAAATTTGCCAATGGTAATCGTTACGATGGTGAATTTGTCAATGGGCAATTTGAAGGTAACGGAATTTTCACTTTTGCTAATGGTGATGTCTGTCAAGGCACATTTAAAAATAATCAGTTAAATGGCAAGGTTATCTGTGACTATGCCAACGGTGACACCTATAAGGGCGAGTTTGTCAATGGTAAGAAAAATGGTAAAGGCGTTTATAACTTTGCTGATGGTACGATTATTGATGGTAATTGGAAAGATGATCAACCTAATTAGTCCTCGTTTATCATTACCTGAAGTGGGTATAAAGATTATAAATTTTTGGAAAGTTTTGGAAAGTTTTATTATATTTGATCATCAGACAAAATTTTAAACTAACTTTTTATCATTTAATTTTAGTCGGTAAATAAGCACTAATCGGAATACAAAGGGGAGTATTAGTAATGGGATCTGAGATAATATGAGAATCCAAATTAAATACCTCCTTGATAATTTCTGGAGTCATTACCGCCTCTGGGTTTCCTTGGGCATAGATGTAACCCTCTTTCATAGCGACTAAATAATCTGCATAACGGGAGGCTAGATTCAACTCATGTAAAACAATAATGATCGTGCGTTCAAGTTTATGATTTAATTCTGTTAATAAGTCTAACACTTCAATTTGATGAGCTAAATCTAAAAAAGTGGTGGGTTCATCTAAGAGTAATATTTCTGTATTTTGTGCTAGAGTCATGGCTATCCATGCCCGTTGTTTTTGCCCTCCTGAAAGGGTGTCTAATTCTCGATGAGCAAATTCTTGAATACCTGTCATAGCAAGGGCTTGATTAACTTGAACCTCATCTTCTAAAGTCCACTGTTGCCACCATTTTTGGTGAGGATAACGCCCTTGAATAACTAAGTCTTTGACGGTTAAGCCTTCGGGTGCGGTAGGATTTTGAGGCAGAATACCTAAACTTTGGGCAACTTTAGCACTCTTTTCCAGATGAATAGCTTTACCATCAAGATAAACTGCTCCTTGACGGGGTTTGAGAATACGCCCAATACCTTTCAGAAGAGTTGATTTTCCGCAACCATTCGCACCGATGAGAATAGTTATTGTTCCTTGAGGAATATCTAAATTAAGATTATTAATAATATTTATATTTTGATAACCCAGACTTAGTTGTCGGGCAGATATTTGTTTCATCTACTTTTTAAGACTATTTAGCGATTATAAAGAATTAAGAATTAAGAATAAGGTATTAGATTTTATTTACTCATTACTCATTACTCATTACTTTCAAAGGGCTTGTTAAGAATAACACTTAATGCTATAATTTAGCAATTAATTTATATTTATTATAATTAAAAATGAGAGTTAATCTCAAGAATGAAAATTCATCAATTCCTTTAATCATTCCCTTATTTGGGGCAATAGTGGTTTTATGTCTTAGTTTTTTAGCTAGTTTAACCTTTGGAGTGGCAGATATTGCTTGGCAAGATTTACCTCAAGCCTTCACTGCTTTTGACGGCTCAACATCTCATCTGATTATCACCACAATTAGACTACCCAGGGCGATTGTCGCTTTGTTGGTAGGTGCAGGTTTAGGAGTAGCGGGGAGTTTAATGCAGGGTATAACTCGTAATCCTTTAGCAGATCCTAGCATTTTAGGGATCAACAGTGGGGCCGTGTTAGCTGTAGTAATCACTACTTTTTTACTAAATCAGCCTAGTTTAAATATTTTAGCCCTTTTTGCTTTCTTGGGAGCAACTCTAAGCGCGATCGCAGTTTACTTTTTTGCCTCTTTAAGTAAGAAGGGTTTATCACCCCTTAGTTTAACTTTAGCAGGTTCTGCCATTACTGTGTTTTGTTCTTCACTCACCAGTGGCATTTTAATTGTTAATCAACGCACCCTCGATGAAATTCGTTTTTGGTTAGCAGGTTCGATCGCAGGAAGAGATATACAATTAATAAAACAGATATTCCCTTATTTTGTCATCGGCTTAATTTTAGCTTTGATTTTAGCCCGACAAATAACTATTCTTAGTTTAGGGGAAGAAACCGCTCAAGGATTAGGGCAAAATACCTTTTTGATTAAAATTGGAGCGATGTTTGCTGTAATATTGTTAGCTGGTGCTAGTGTTTCTTTAGCCGGACCCATTGGCTTTATAGGCTTAATTATGCCCCATTTAGTGCGCTTATTGGTAGGTAATGATTATCGTTGGATTTTGTTTTTTTCCATGGTTGGAGGTGCAATTTTATTACTGAATGCGGATATTGTGAGTCGTTTAATTATTAAACCGCAAGAAGTACCTGTGGGTTTAATTTTACCGATTTTAGGTGCGCCTTTCTTTATTTATCTCATTCGCAAGAGAATTAGGGGATAGGTTGATGAGGCGAGGAGGAGAAAGGGAGAAAGAGGGATAAGGTTATTTTTCTACCGTAAAACAGCTATAGCAATCTTGCTAAATTTGCTTGTAATTTCTCCTTCATTTTGGTAAAATTAGTCCCATCGCTCTGAGTTTGAATACTTCTAAAGGTTTGATAAACTTCGCTCACGGCTTTAGCTTTAGCGTTTATCACTGCCATATCATCATATAAATCCAGTTTACCTTGTCGATCGCCCTTAACTGCTTTTTCCACTTCATTATAGTTAGCAAAACCGACTAAGTTGCCCTTAATCGCATTCAGGCACAATAATAATAATTTCTACATTTTGCCTTTCTACTAATTCAGGAATATGTAAATCTAAGGGATTTATTTTTTGTATTTTTGTGGTTAAATAATGAGTTTTTTTTCATAATTAATTATTGTTTATTTTGCTTTTTAAATTCTTAATTCTTAATTTTTAATTCTTAATTTTTATGAAAGATTCTTTTATTATAATTCGATCAAACCGACCATCTTTTTCGCTATGGTTAGATAGTAGAGTGCCGAAAACTCTGTTAATTTTAATCATACTATCTTTAATTGCCATTACCGTTAGCATCAGTTACGGCGAATATTATATTTCCCCTGTCGATGTAATTAAAACCCTATGGGGATTCGATACCTCCTCCGATTTTCAATTTATCATTAATACCCTCCGTTTACCGCGCACCCTTACCGCTTGGTTAGTGGGTATGGGATTGGCGATCGCTGGTTGTACTATGCAGACTATTACTCGTAACCCATTAGCAGATCCTAGTATTATCGGTATCAATGCCGGTGCCGGATTAGCCGCCGTTTTATTTATCGTGGTTTTTCCCTCCCTACCTGTTGCTTTATTGCCTTTTTCAGCTTTTATCGGGGGAATATTGGTAGCATTAGCTATTTATGCAGTGGCGTGGCAAGGAGAAAATTCGATTATTCGTTTGATTTTAGTGGGTATTGGCTTTAATTTCATCGTTTCTGCCATCACGAATATTATTACAACCTTTGGAGAGATAAACAGTGTTTCTCAAGCCTTAATCTGGTTAACTGGTAGCGTCTATGGAAAAACCATGCCACAGGTTTGGATTTTATTGCCTTGGATTCTCGTTTTTACCCTTGTGACGTGGATAATGAGTAAAGAGTTAAATAGTCTAAATTTAGGTGATAATTTAGGTTTAGGATTGGGATTACCCCTGCAAAAAACCCAATTAACCCTTTTAATCTGTAGTGTAGCGCTTTCTAGTGCCAGTGTTTCAATCGCCGGTGCGGTGGGATTTATCGGTTTAATTGCACCTCATATCGCCCGTTTTTTGGTGGGAAATACTCATCAAGGTTTAATTCCCGTGACCGGTTTAGTAGGGGGATTATTAGTTGTCAGTGCGGATTTATTAGGAAGATTATTATTTACACCCCTTGAACTTCCCTGTGGTATTATTACAGCGATTATTGGTGTGCCTTACTTTATCTTTCTTTTGAGTAAATCTCGCTAATCATCTGAGTTTGACAAAAAAAAATTGATAAAGTTTAAATTCTTGGTGCTGATTATCTCATTATAATTTACTGGACTTTGGACAAAAAAAAAGCAATTAGCGTAGATATTACGCTAACAAAAAAAGGAGATTATTTTCAAACAGACTCTTGTCTATTTTTCAAAGTTTATCCAATGTGCGTAAAGTAAGATCAATCTGGAGTTATTTCTGTGTCAAATGAAACCTCTAATAAACTGTCTTCTACACTATTAATCATCTCATCAATTTCATCAATTATTCTCCTTAAAGTTACTTGCATTACTCCTTCTATATAAGCCTCACTTCCGGCCCTTCCCAAATACCTATATCTTGTCTTTTTTTTACCATCTAAAGTCTCAAATATTGGTTCATAACCTTGTAACTTATAATAATTATATAGCTTTTTATTTTGGGATATTTTATACTTAATCAAATTGCATCCATCAGGGGCTACTTCTCCTCTTTTACTGACACTTTTCTTTAGAGATTTCAATTTTTTGATTAAGGATACTAGCCTAACTTCTCGTTCTTTTTTTTCCCCAGATGTCTTCAAATTATTTTGATTGTTACAAAGCATATCTGAGACGATTTGACATCGAACATTTATTCAGATTTGCTAAGAAAAATCTGTTATTAAATAATTATTATAGTACTGAAGTTGAAAGAGAAAAAAACTGGGTAGAATTAGTCTTTTTGAGTTATGTAAATTTATGGGCAACCCGAAATTTATCTCAAGTAGTAGTCCCACAGTGGCAAAAATATGACCTGAAAAAAATGCCTGAAAAAATCACACCTAGTATAGTGCAAAGAGACTATAAAAGAATAATTCGCACTTTTGGCATTCCCTCACCTTCACCCAAAGTCCGAGGTTATTCATCGGGGCGAGAAAAAGGGACAAAATTACCACCAAGATTACGTTACCCCACGGTGAAAAAAACTGCAAGTAAGAAAAAAACAGCCTAGATAAACGTTAATTTCACCATATTTTCAGCTATTGGACGGCTGATGATAATCCCTCTTATTTTTTCTTTTTTATTATTGTAGATACTACGCTAACTAACTTCTTTTTGTCCAAAGTCCAGTAATTTATAATTACTAGATGTTTAGCTTAAATCTTGACGCAACCAAACTTAGTATAATAATACTAATTCCACTGACAGCAATCAATAAAGCCATACCATTACCTGCACTCAAAGAAAATTGTGATTGTAGTAAAGGTTCAAAAATATGATCAGCTAAAATCCCCGCCGTCAAACTGGCAGAAGTTCCCACTATGATACCAATAAGATAATCTGCGGCTAATACTCGTCCTTGTATTTTTGTAGATGTTTTTTCATACCACATTGCCATATAAGAACTCATAATCAAAGGGTTATGAAATGACCATGCAAATCTTGCTACAATCCAAAGAGTAGAAGTCAATCCTAAAATTAATGTACTTAATCCAGTACCGATAAAACCAGTAAAAATACCCTTACTACGTTGTTTAAATCCTCCCCAAATACTGATAACAATTCCCCCCACAATTCCACCAAAACCTCCACCAGCTACCACCACGCCCAAAATTTGGCTATTACCGTCAGTTTTTGCCAAAATCATCGGTTGATATAAAGTTTCGCCAATATCGTTCAAAAAGCTAAATAAAGATACCATAATTACCATTGATAACAATTCAGGATGAGAATAGATATAACGAAAGCCAAAGGTAAAGTTTTTAATGTGATTAACTTTTTCTTGATCTTGGTTGATAGTATGGGGAATATAGATAATGAGGATAGAACAAAAGGCGATCGCAAATGTTACCATATCAATTAAGGTAATACCCAATAAACCTATCAGGGGAAATAAAACACCTGCTAAAGCGGGGGAAATAATCCCTGCACCGTAAACCACCATTGCACCCATACTACTGGCACGAGTGTGATGTCTTTCGGGCAAAATCAGAGGGATAAGGGTGGAATAAGTAAGAGATTGAATATTACCAAAGCAACCAATAATCGAGGCAATCAGATAAATATGCCATACTTGCAAAATCCCGAAAAAGGCGAGAATCCCTACGGAAATAGTACAACAAGCTGAACCGCTATCACTGATAATTAATAATTGTTTTCTGGAAGTGCGATCAATTAAAATACCCGTTAAAGGGGTAATGATCACTTGGGGTAATTGATAAAAAACAAGGATAAGTGCAATCGCCGTGGCTGACTCGGTTTTTTGCCACACCCAGAGAGTGAGGGTAAAGTAAGTCATGTTACTACCCACTGAGGAAAATAATTGCCCTAACCAAAGAATAATAAAGGTTTTCACATTAATAAAAAATATCTCACGCAAAGACGCAAAGGCGCAAAGGATTATAATTTTGGTAGTAGTTGTTTTTTAAGCTCGTTAAGGTATAATTCTGTGCCGATCGAACCTGTTAAACCAAGACACATATAAGCTGGAATATAATAAACTCTCCCTTCTTTACTGGCAGATAAGGATTGAGTAATCGGATTTTTCGCCCATTCTTGTTGTAAATTTGTCAATTGATGTTGTGCAAAATTATCCATATCCTTGAGGGTTTCTGGTTGGCTGAAATTATACCCTAACAATATGATGGAGTCCGCTTTGTCTAATTGAGGTAGAATTTCTAAGGAAATGGGTGTGCGACTATCGGATTGCGATGGATTCGATTTCGGTGGCGATACCAATTCAAACCCCAAATCCTCAATTAAGGAATTACAAAGCCCTTTGGAATGATTGGAAATTAACTCTTGTAATCCTTGAGCATAGAGTAAAAGCACTTTAGGATGTTTCTCTACTACAGGGGCAAATTCTGTTTTTGTCTTGATAATTTTTGCCTGAGTTTCCTGTAATACTTTTTCAGCTTGAGTTTCACGGTTAACCCCTTGGGCGATCGTTCTCATATTTTCTTCAGGTTTATCCCAATCTAATATAATAGTAGGAGCAATTTTCGATAATGTTTCATATTGACTAGCGTTGTTATCTTTAATCCCTAAAATCAAGTCTGGTTTAACCTTTAAAATCTGTTCAATATTGGGAGTATAAGCAATACCCACATTAGCTATAGGTTGATTGATATACTTTCCTAAATAGGGAATTTGTTGGGAAGGATTAGTATAATCTTTGGTATAAAAAGCGATATGATCACCAAAAGCGATCGGTTGAACTTGCAAGGCTACAAGAGGTTCTAAAAGGTAAGGCCCAAGAGCTATGATTCTTTTTGGTTCGCCACATACCCTCGTTTCACCCATTTGATGGCTAATCAAACGACAATTATCATTATTAGAGATAGAAGTAGAAGTATTCCTAGTACAAGAAATTAAGAAAAAACTAATAATTAGCAGGAAAAAATAGTTAAAGTTTCTCATATAAATAATTCTTAATATTGACCATAAAATTAAACCAATTACTTTGACAAAAATAAATTGATGGACTTTGAAATCATTAGCAATATTACTGGAATTGAAAATAAGGAAATAAAAAGAAAACGTTATTTAGATTAAAGTTATGGAAAACTATCAATTTGCAGTATGTTTAAATAATCAAAATTATCCTGCTTCTTTAGAATTACATAAAATTTATCGTGTTATTCCTGATGAAGAAGCAAAACTAGATGAAGATTTAAGAATCATTGATGAAAGTGGAGAAGATTACTTATATCCCGCCACTTATTTTTCCCTAATTGAGTTGCCAATAAATGTAAAAAAATCTCTTTTAGGGCTAACTTAAAACTTAATCGACACCGAACCAATTATCGTCAAAGGTTGCCCGAAAGCATTACCATAATTTCGAGAATTAAATGTACTAATAATATAATTAGTGTCAAAAAGATTATTAACATTAAGAGCAATGCGCCAATCTTCCCGATTGTAAAAAACCGCCATATTCGTTATAAAATAATCCCCAACAGTGTAACTATTGGCTAAATCCCCATAGCGATCGCCCACATAGTTAAAACCTAAACCAAACCCTAAACCTTGTAAATCACCTTTTTGAAACTCATAAGTAGTCCATAATCCTGCACTGTTATAAGGGGCGTTAAATAAACGATTACCCACCGGGATAGTATTGTCTTCGGTAACTTTGGCATCGGTATAGGCATAATTGGCAATAATTCTCCAACCGGGCAAAATTTCTCCAGCAATATCAAACTCAAAACCTTGAGAGCGTTGTTCTCCTGAAACTACTGAGAAAAGAGGATTTGTGGGATCTGCTGTCACCACATTTTGCTTGGTAATATCAAAATAGGCTAAAGTAGTAAACATTTTCCCTTCTAAAAATTCGGCTTTCACTCCCACCTCAAAACCCCCTGCTGTCTCAGGCTCAAAAGAATTACCATTAATGTCTGCACCAAAATTAGGTTTAAAGGATTGAGAATAGTTACCGTAAATCGACACTGTTTCTATAGGCTTATAAATAAATCCTACCCTCGGACTCCATTTGCTATCATTACGAGTGGGATTAGTTCCATATAAAGTTGCATAAGTTTCATCAAGACGATAATCGACAATATCATAACGAATACTACCGACTAAGATAAATTTGTCACTAAAGTTAACTTGATCTTGTAAAAATACCCCATAACGATCATATTGAGTATCAAAAGGGGGAAAGGGCTGTACTGAGCTTAGATCAGGACGTGGTACTGTACCATAAACAGGATTAAAAATATTTAGTATTACTGGGGTAGCCCTCGAAATTCTGGTATATTGCTCATCAAAACGGTTAAAATTCAAATCTAATCCCGCTAAAAGGGTATGTTCTACTGAACCTGTGTTAAAATTTCCTACCACATTAGTTTGAATTGAATAATCATCGGAATGATACGAGCGATCAGCAAAAAATAACGTAATATCCCCCGTCTTTTCATCCACAGAAAATGGCAGTAAAGGGAACACATTATAATTTTGATTAACGTAGCGGAAACCATGATTAAAAGTCCAATCATCGTTAAATTGATGTTGGAAATCATAACCCAAAGTAAAAGACTTATTCCTTAAACTATCATCCAATTCACCCACCACCCGATTTGATGGCACGTCAAAAACTCCGTTTCCTCTGGCAGGAATACCTAAATCAAAAGGACTTTCTTCATTGTTATATTCTAAGACAACAGAAAAATTGGTTTTATCACTAATATCCCAACTTACAACGGGAGCAATAAAAAATCTTTTAGTATTGACGTTAAAATCACGAAAACCATCATCATTTAAGTAAGCTACATTTAAGCGATAACGTAAAGATTTATCTTCCGTCAAAGGGCCTGAAATATCAATTGTAGGACGAATTAGAGTATAACTTCCTACCTGTAAACCTACCTCATAAAATGGCTCAAATAAAGGTCTTTTGGTAACTAAATTAATTATACCGCCTGGATCATTTTGCCCATAAAGTACAGAAGAAGGCCCTTTTAATACCTCAACTCTTTCCACGTTAGCAGTTTCTTGAGTGCCAAGATTATCATTCACCCTAAAACCATCACGCAAAATTGGGCCTCCTGTAAAGTTATCGCTAGTAAACCCTCTAATGGTAAGGCTTGTACTTGCACCGAAGGGACTTAAACGCCCGATCACGTTACTGACATTGCGTAAGGCTTCGTCCACCCGAATTACTTGTTGATCTCTTAATACTTCTTGGGGGACAACTTGAATCGATTGAGGAGTATCAAGAATTGGCGTATCTGTACGAGTTGCGGTACTTGCGTCAGGTACAAAATAATTATTTTCCTGGGGTGCTTCTCCTGTAGCAATAATTTCGATCTTCTCTTGTTCTTCTTGAGTTGCAGATGTGCCTAATTTTGTCGTTAAAATCGTCTCTAAGGGGCTTGTTTTAATGTCCACGAGGGGGGGAGAATTTGTGCCAGTAATGGTAACTCTAACTCGATTATCAGGTAAACTGATGACATTAACTAAGGCAATTCCTTTCACTGGATTACTAACCAAAAATTCATCCCCCGTTGCCAGTTTGAGCATTACGTCAGAAATATCGGCAATAAGAGCATTTTCTGTAATCGTAATCTCAGGAGCGGATAATTGCTCATTGGTTTGCAGAAAAACGTTAATGCCTTCTTCCGTTGGTATTACTTCAATATTGGTAATCTCAATAATGTTACTTTGTGCCGTTTCTGCTGGAGAGTTATTGATAATATTTTGCTCAAAAATATTTGATTCTTGGGCTAAAACCGATGGACAGAATAAACTGACTGTAAGTACCGTCATCGAAAGATTTTGGCAAATTTTCCTCATTTTGTTTTAACTCCTCACTTACCCTAATTAATGCAAATTTTTTTTATTAAGTTAGTTAGTAAATGATAGGAGATTTAACCAACAAGAATCTTTGTGAAACGGACTTTTTTCTTTGTGAAACGGACTTTTTTAACAATAGTCAAAAAATTTATAATTGAACCTAATTAATTAAACATTTTTATCAATAAAACTTAAATTTCATTTACAATGGATAAAGTTATTTTTCTCCCTGAGTCATTATCTATCAATTATGACTATTATTATTACTCCTGAAGATAATCAAATTCTATGGGAAGAAACATTCAAAAATGCTTATGTTGATTCTTTAGACTGTAATGATATTAGCTATCCTTTTTCATCCATAATGGGAGAGGGATATACCAGAGAGATTAAATTGACAAGAGGATTAACTTTAGAGATTCTTAATTGTGATATTACTCAACACTATCTACTTAAAAATAATGAGACAGCAAGAGACAATAGGGATTATTTAAAGTCTTATCGATTCTAGCTGTAAAGGTAATTTTTCTCGCAAAGGCGCAAAGACGCAAAGAAAGGTACAAAGTTTTTATTTTTTTGTCATTTAAGGTAACACTCAATTTACTCCACCAAAAAAATTCCCTCTACCCCACCAAAGTCTCTTGCATTGTCATTAGAGTAATCAGTAACCTATTATTTATTGCAAATTATTCTAAATATTGGTGTGAGAAAAATGGCACAAAAACCCCCTAAAGACTTCCCGAAGCGATCGCTCTTAATAAATATTATTATCCTTATTTTATCTATATTTGATTCCCCTCCAACGAAAGCTAATGAGAATAATTTATTAATTTCAGAGATTAAAACTAATGTTAAGCAGTCATCATTTATTGATAATAATTTAAAACAGTCTGATATTTTAAGAGTAGGTGATTTACCTTCTATTTCTTAAAAAGCAGAGCAACTTTTAGCACAAGATATAGTACAAGTAACAGGAGTAAAAATAGAACCCTCCGACACGGGATTACAAATTATTCTTGACACGGAATCTCGATCAAATCTACAACCTAAGGTATTGGAGATTGTGTTGAAATGACCAATTATCGCTAAATTCGTGCCTGAAATTATAACCGATCATATATATATTGATCCTGTTCAAACTTGGCAAAATCTTCTCCTAAAAATCTTTCACGGGGTAGGTTAAGCATTTTACCGTTACTGGCAACTAAACCTTGATCATAGCTTCTATTCGGCGAGTGATGGGTTTACTTGATACTCCTATTGCTATCCATTCAGGAAATAAAACCTTCTCCACATCAGTCAAAGGCGAAATTTCTATCGTCAATGTGGACTTTTCTTATGACAACGGGGTAAAGGTGCTGAAGAATTTATCTATGGACATTCGAGCTAAAAGTAATATCGGTATAGTAGGGGCGACAGGTTCAGGAAAAAGCACTTTAGTTAAATTATTACTAAGATTTTACGAAATTGATCACGGAAAAATTACCATTGACGGCATTAACATCCAAGAATTATATTTACATGATCTTAGACTGGCGATCGCATGAGTAAGTCAGGATGTCTTTTTATTTGATGGCACGGTAATAGATTAAATAAATTCTCTGATGCTAGGCACTATTAAATTAGCAAATTCTTCCGCCATTCCTAATGTGCCTTTAAATATAACTGTTTTGACGTTATCTAGTTGAGAGATTACCTTCATTTGTGAGAGGGAATAAGGGGGAGAATCGTTACCAATGATATTTAAAATGGGTTTTTGAATTTAAGAAATTAGCTTTAAAAACTCTTGGAAATTGTCAACAGGATCAAGATTTCCTGTTATCCCTCTTTTGTCATTTTCCGAGATAAAATAATAGAAGAAAAAGACCAAATAAATACTTGGAAAAAAGTTTTAAAAAAATAGTGAGGATGATTGAACCATTAATCTTATTTTGGTTAATAATACCACGGTTAAAAATAGCTAATTCATCACTATTATTAGAGGGATTCAATAATTTATTGTTCATAGCTCATAGTTCCGGATTATATTTTCCCACAGGATAATTTTAGCTATTTCTTGATAGTTGATTCGGAGTTTGACAAAAGAGGGATATATCTCGATATATGAGCGATGAATTAAGAAAAAAAGGACAGGTAGAATTTGTTATTAAATTATCATAAATGTTTTAAGTGGGGCTAAATTATTTTTTCCTAACCCGATTTTTTCTTTTTTTTACAAAGTACAACTAAAATATAAAAATCTCGATATAAAACAGAGAAATGTCGATCAACAACTTCTCCATAGAAATTTGTTTAGCTATTAATTAATAATATGTCATCAGAAAATATTGCAACTATTACCAAAATAATGGAATCTTTACTCGATTCAATTCCAGAGGAAGTAATTGAAAGTTTACGGGAAATATATTATAACTTTAGAACAAGAAAAAAAGGATTATTTAGATAATAAAACCGACAATAAATTAATAAGTTTTGCAAGAAAATCAAAACAAGAAACGCTAGAAATAAAGGTTAAATAATCATATCGACATCTATATTTAAACTATTAGCAATAGTCTCTATCTGTTTTTTATTAGCAATACTAATATTTTGTTCAATTTCTGTTAATTTTTGGATGTCTATCTGAGTTTTTTCTGATAATTCTAAA
>NZ_VRZC01000075.1 GCF_016743215.1 Geminocystis sp. GBBB08 | reverse complement strand
ATAGTAAGTTGTTTATATGTCATGGTAACTCCATTTATTGAAAAAAGGCGATCGTCTCTTTAAGAGTGAGAATAAAAGTATCAATTTCGGCAAAAGTATTGTAAAAATATAAACTAGCCCTAGCACTACCAGAAATATTTAAGTAACGGTGTAAAGGTTGAGTACAATGATGACCAGAGCGAATCGCTATACCTTCATTATCTAAAAGTGTCGCTAAATCACTGCTATGAATGCCTTTAACGTTAAATGCGGCTAAAGCTGCCCTTCCTTTTCCTTCTGGGGGGGGTTGATTTCCATAAATAGTTAAGTCGGGTATCTCATTTAACTGTTTAAATAAATATGCCGTCAATTCTTCTTCGTAATGATGAATATTATCTATGCCTATTTTACTCAAATAATCTATTGCTGCCCCTAATGCGATCGCTTCCCCGATAGCTGGTGTACCCGCTTCAAATTTATGAGGTAATTCACCACAAGTAAAATGATCTAAATATACATCTGCAATCATTTCACCACCGCCGAGGAAAGGAGGCATAACAGTTAATAATTCTTCTTTACCGTATAAAAAGCCGATGCCTGTTGTCGCACACATTTTATGTCCTGAACCTACAAGCCAATCACAATTCATCTGTTGAACATCCACAGGTAAATGAGGTAAACTCTGACAAGCATCAATTAAAACTTTTGCACCGTATTGATGAGCTAAATTGATGATATTTTCCACAGGATTGATACAGCCTAAAGTATTGGAAACATGAACAACTGACACTAATTTAGTTTTATCAGATAATAATGATTGATACTGAGTAAAATCAAATTCCTGAGTTGGGGTTAACTCCACATATTTAATTACTGCACCTGTTTTTCCGGCGATAATTTGCCAAGGAACAATATTACTATGATGTTCCATGACTGTAAGAATAATCTCGTCACCAGTTTTAAGAGTATTTAAACCCCAAGTATAGGCAACAATGTTAATAGCTTCACTGGCATTTCGAGCATAAACAATTTCATTGCGACTTTTAGCATTAATAAACTTTGCTACCTTATCCCTAGCACCTTCATAGGCATCCGTTGCCCTTGCACTAAGAGTATGAGCACCTCGATGAACATTAGCATTATCATACTCATAGTAATGACGTAAAGTATCAATTACTGTCTTTGGTTTTTGAGAAGTTGCCGCATTATCAAAATAGATTAAAGGTTTATCGTGAATTTTTTGGTTAAGAATGGGAAAATCTTGTCTAACTTCATCAGCGATGGTTTTAATTTGAGTAAGAGTCATAATCAATAATAAATAATATTGCTAAAATTTTTAACTTTAACTTTTTTAATTTGATGAGAAGGAAAGCAAGGGTAAGAAAAGAGTGATGAAATAATAGACTAAGGGAGCAGTAAAAACATAACTATCAGTACGATCTAATATACCACCATGACCCGGTATTAATTCTCCCGAATCCTTTACTCCTGCATCTCGCTTCATCATTGATTCTAATAAATCACCGAATAAACTGACAATACCGATCAGTAAACCTAGTAATAATCCTGTAACTTGCCAGTATGTCCAGTCTAAAAACCACGCTCCCCACAATCCCACTAGCATACTTCCTGCTATTCCAAATAATGATCCTTCTACAGTTTTTTTTGGGCTTATATCTGAGAGTTTTGTTTTACCAAAATTTTTGCCAATTAAATATGCACCAATATCCGCCGCCCAGATACAAGCCATAGCGATAAATGTAATTTTTAGTGCATCAGGAAAACTGTATAAATCGAGAATATTCTTAGGAAAATAACCTTCTAAGGGTAAATTGTGAATATTCGGAATACTTTGGGCATAAGCCGTATCTTGCCCTAAACTTACTCTCAAACGTATCCAATAACTAGGTAAATATCCCGCATAAAATAACCCTAAAATCGAGGTAGATATGTCAGCTATAGTCGCCAATTTTGGTAAAAACAATAGATAAAAGCAAATTAATGCACCAGCTAAAGCAAAAGTCGCATCGGTTAAACTGGGAATAAATGTGGCGGTGATTAATAAAAATTGTGACACTACCATTGTCGTCTTAGTAGCAGGTTCGATTCCTTTAGCTTTGACGAGACGGAAATACTCAACTTGTGCTAGAAACACAATTACCCCAAAGCTGATAGTAAAATAAAAACCACCTAAGATAATTAAAATTAACGCTAAGGCGATGGCAACTATCGTGCTAATGGTTCGAGTATAAAGCATATTTAAACAATGGACAAATATTTGGAACTAATCTTCTATTTTATCTTAAAATTTAGAATAAGTAAAATGATTAATATTTGAAATTTTCGTATTAATGAAAAACTAGATCAAACAATGTTAAAGTTATCAAAAGAAAAATAATTTTCTAATACTGTATATGATTAATAACTTTGAGCAAATCATTAATATTGCCCGTAAAAGTATTATCGGAAAACATCTTCCTAATAATCTTTATGTGCATATTTATGCTCTTATTTATTTAGATAACATTTTACAAGAATATGAAAAAGAAGCCCGAAAATTAGTTAATAATATTGATAATTTTACCCTAGTTAAATTTAACCTCGAAGAACCAAAAATATCTTATCTTTATTATCCTGATTTTGACAACAATCCTCATCCTCCTTTGAATAAAAGAATTCTTGTTAATTTAGTTGATAACACCAGTAAAATAATTAATTATATAAGTACTAATAATACGACGATTTTACATAAAAAAGAAACTTTTGTTCATCCTGATTATCCTTTTTTCGATAAGTTTAAATATTTAACTAATATCGAAGAAAAATTAGGCTTGTTAGATAATAGTCGTTATATCGGTACACAAAAAGAATGGCAACAATTATTAACAGATCATTCTTTAATTTTTATTAATCATAATTTAGCTTGTTCTATTAATAATAATCCCCAAGAATTTATTAAAATTGATCGTCACAAAGCCGCAATTCATCGAAATAGACTTTCTCGCCCTGTTAACTTAGCATTAGAAGCTGGTTTATTTTCTGAAAAAACTACTTTTTTTGACTATGGTTGTGGCCATGGTTTAGATGTAAAAATAATTGCTGAAAAAGGGTATCAAAGTAGCGGTTGGGATCTTTTTTATCAACCAAATAATCCCTTAAAAAATGCCGATATTGTCAATTTAGGTTACATCATTAATGTCATTGAAAATGTCGCGGAAAGACGAGAAGCATTAATCAAAGCATGGGCTTTAACTCAACAAGTTTTAATTGTATCAGCACAGGTATTAATTGACGATCGCCAAAGAGGTTTTATGGTTTATGGTGATGGTATAGTAACAGAAAGAAATACTTTTCAAAAATATTATGATCAAGAAGAGTTAAAAACTTATATTGAAAATGTCTTAAATCAAGAAGCAATTCCAGCAGGATTAGGAATTTATTTTATATTTAGAGATAATGAAAAAGCAAATAATTTTCGAGCATCTCGTTTTCATTCTAAAGTAAAAGCTCCTCGAATTTTATTACCTGTCAAAAAATT
The DNA here is from genome assembly GCF_016743215.1 of Geminocystis sp. GBBB08. GTDB lineage: Bacteria > Cyanobacteriota > Cyanobacteriia > Cyanobacteriales > Cyanobacteriaceae > Geminocystis. The sequence continues at coordinate 13,712 of NZ_VRZC01000075.1, read as the reverse complement.
TGATGATTATCAAACATTATTAACCCCTTTGATGGATTTTTATACCGAGAGAGGAAGATTACCTCAAAAAGGCGAATTATATCAAGAAGCAGAAATTAAAGCCGAATTTCGCTCTTTTAAACAAGCATTTAAGGTTATTTTACAGGTAACAAATGAAGCTGAATGGGATCAAATAGCTGATCAACGTCGTCAAGATATATTATTATATTTAGCCTTAAGTCGTTTTGGAAATAGACCAAGTATTCGTCAATTATCTCCTGTCTTAAAAGCTGATATAAAAGACTTATTTGGTAACTATCAAGCCGCTTGTTTTTTAGCAGATGAAATGTTAATTACCCTTAGAAATTTAGACATAATTAAACAAATTTGTCAAGAGTTAAAAGTAGGAAAAGTATTTGAAAAAAGTTATTTAGTACATCTGGATATGTTAGATTCTTTACCAACTTTACTCCGTTTATATGAAGGGTGTGCCAGTCGTACTATTGGGAGAATGGAGGGGGCAAATTTAATCAGATTTTACTTTAATATTCCTCGCATTAGTTATTTAGATGTGCCAGATTTTGCTAAGAAAAAAGAGCCTGTTTTACGCACAACTATGACTATTGATTTACAAGATTTAAGAGTACAATATCGCAATTTTGCCCATGATCAAAACCCTCCTATTATTAAAGATAAACATTTATTAATTTTTTCACAAAATAGTTAACAATTAAAATTCTTCAGTAGATATTATGCTTAATTTTTATTAAACAATTGATAGTATATTTAATCGTCAAAATTTATACAATTCAAAAAATCAAAAAACATAATTTAATATTTGATATTTCCCACTCTTCCCTCTTCCCTTTTCCCTTTTGTTAACTAATTTAGCATACTAATTCATCAAGAGCCATAATTAATGAATAATAAATATGAAAATCAATTAAAATAATAGGGTGAACAAAGCACACATTTTTTAATTTATTAATTTAAAAACTTTTTTAAAGTATTATTAGCAACCAAAAATTAGATTATTATGAAAATTATTATTGGTGATATTGGCGGTACAAAAACTCTATTAAGTTTATTAGAAGTAAGCAACAATAAAGATTATAAAGTCTTAAAACAAACAAGATATTCTAGTCTTATTTATGATAGTTTTGAGTCAATAGTTAAAGAATTTTTAAGAGAAGATTATGCAGATCAAGGTTGTTTTGCCATTGCCGGTCCAGTTATTAATAATAGTTGTAATTTAACAAACTTAAATTGGTATTTAGAAGGAGAAAAATTAGGTAAAGAATTAGCCATAAAAAGAGTAACTTTATTAAATGATTTTGCAGCCGTTAGTTATGGAATTTTAACGTTAAAAGAAGAAGACTTAGAAACGTTACAAATAGGACAAAAAAATAGTAACTCAACTATAGGAGTAGTTGGTGCTGGTACAGGATTAGGAGAAAGTTTTTTAGTCAATCATGATGGTAAATATCAAGTTATTTCTACAGAAGGAGGCCATACAGATTTTAGTGCTAGAAATGAATTAGAATGGCAGTTATTAAATTATTTAAAAGCTAAAAATAAATGGGATAGAGTCTCAGTAGAAAGAATAGTTTCAGGGCAAGGAATTGTTGCTATTTATCAATTTTTAAGAGATATAAATTTTGCGAAGGAATCCCCTGAAATTAGTCAACAAATTAAACAATGGGAATCAGGAGACAACTCCATCGATGCCGGTGCAATAATTGGCTTATCAGCCATGAAAAAAGATGATATTTTAACCAGTAAAACTATCTCAATTTTTATCGAAACCTATGCCTCTGAAATTGGTAACTTTGCTTTAAAAATTCTGCCCTACGGTGGTATTTATATTGCTGGGGGCATTGCTGAAAAAATAATTGACTTATTAGAGGAGAATAATTTTAGAGAGACTTTTTTAGCCAAGGGAAGAATGAAAAATTTATTAGAAAAAATGCCTTTATATATTGTCAAAAATCCAGAAATAGGATTAAAAGGTTGTATTTATTATTTATTAAATGAATTATAAGCTATTATCCAAACTTGATAAGTACCCATGCAAAATTAATTGTATAAACACAATAATACAAAGCAAGGGGTTTAAACCCATTGTCACCATAGCTTTGAGAAAAATAAAATGCAGTATTAATGTTACTCACCCACTTATAAGATAGTCGTAAATCCAAGCAGTTTTGAGATTTAGCAAATTACTATTGACAGAGGAAATTAAACTTAATCCTAAATCTCTTACTATGGCTTTGATTCCTGTAGCATGAAAAATTTTACCGTTATTTTTTGATACCTGTTGTACTTTTGCTGTGCGTTGCAGACGAAGTTGTTGATATTGAGCGAAGGCTTTTTCTGTCTCTTTTTCCTTCACCATACATTCAGCTAAAATATATGCGTCTTCTATTGCCATAGCTGCACCTTGGGCTTGAAATGGAAGCATCGGATGGGCGGCATCTCCCAATAAGGTAACATTTTTTTGTGACCAATAGGGTAACGGTTCATGAACAAATAATCCCCATTTATAGCAAGGTTCATCATTCCCTACCATATCCTTTAAAATTTGGTTTAAAAGTGAAGATTTATGAGTAAAATTATCTGCTATTTCTCGTTTATCCGCTAAAATTGTCCAACTTTGTTCATGCCAATTTTGATCTTTTACCACTAAAACTAAATTAAGCCAAGATTTTGTCTGTTTTTGATTGCCATTGGCATAAGCTACCACATGATGATTTTCTCCCATCCAAACTGTTGCTTTACCTAATAATGATTGATAGTCCTCTTTAAAAGGTAAAATTACTCTATAGGCAGCATAACCTGAATATTGAGCTTCATTATAGGGAAATTGCCATCGCTTAATGATAGAATGAACTCCATCTGCACCAACTAAGGCATTTGTTATCAAAAGATTTTGATCACGAAATTTTAAATATACTTGGTTATCTTTTTGGGTGTAAGATTCTAAAGACCGAGAAAAATGAATTTTACTTTGATCTTCTAAGGAATTAAATAATAATTTATGTAAATCAGCCCTACGACATTGATAATAAGGTACATCACTATTTAAGATCCATTCTGCTAAAATGCCATCAGAATTAAAAGAACGTAATTGAAAACCAAAACAACGATGAGATATATCTTCTAAGGATTTTTCGATACCTAACTTTCGCAATACTCTTACTACATTAGGGCTTAATTGAAGTCCATATCCTAACGCCTCAAAGGAATTAGCTTGTTCATATAATTGAAAATCAATACCCTTTTGTTCTAAAGCAAGGGCAAGGGTTAAGCCACCAATACCACCACCTACGATCGCAATTTTAGCTGACATTCTTTTATTTGATAAACCAATTTAATCTTTTTTCTTTTACTAATATTTGGAAAAACAAGGGATAAACCTTCGACTACGAGCTAAAAGTGTAATTGTCAATCAATTTTGCCATTACGTCAGTTCGATGTCAAAAACCTTTAAAAATAAGGGTTTAAGAGTCTTGACGAAAATTTACCCACCTCAAAGAATTAAATTTAGTAAATAATTGTCAAAAATCAATTTTAATAATGTTTAAGTGAATTCTCTCTTAGTCTTCTAATCTTCTAGTCTATGGTAGTCTCACCTTCACCGACAATTTTATGTCCAACTCAGGTTGCCATTAGGCGTTAACAACTTCAGAGATATAAGCTACTTTTGAGGATGGCACAGATTTAGATTTTACCGCCCGGAACATCCCAAAACGACATAAACCACTACCAAAACCAATACGCATTAATAACATAGTCGGTACTTCTCGCAAAGATTTTATCAACCCGGAAAAACCAAAACGAATTAAAGCTTCAGGTCTTATTATACCCTGCCAAATAGATTCTAACCAAGAGGGTAACGTTTCTTCTGTCCAATCGGCCGTAACAACTTCTCCCTCTACTAATCCCGTTTCGGCAATTTGTTCAGAAAAACCTTCTATACTAGAAAATGAAGGATGAGACCATTGATCTAGTAATTGACGCATTACAACTTTTTCCCAAGTATTTAAAGGGATTTGGCGATCGTCTCTTTGATTCCAGTCAGCGACAACTAAAATACCACCGGGTTTTAAAACACGCATCATTTCTTGAGCATACTTAGCTTTATCTGGCATATGAGGTCCAGCTTCAATCGACCATACCACATCAAAACTATTGTCAGGAAAAGATAAATTTAAAGCATTATCGACTTGAAATTTAGCAGGAACATCAGCAGGAGTTAATTCTGTATCCCGTTGTACCTGTTTTGGACTAATAGTTATTCCCGTTGCTTCAAAACCATAATCTTTAGCCAAAATCCGAGTACTTCCGCCAATACCGCAACCTACATCTAACACAGTGGTACCACGAGGTAATTGATTTAAACCGCCCCATTTAACCATTTCATGAACAAAGTCAGCTTTTGCCCCTAAAAAGTCTTTTTGTCTCGGAGGTTTGCCATAATGACCTAAATGAATATGCTCACCCCAATAAAACTCTAAAATACCATCATCTGTCCATTCATCATAAGAATTAGCTACCGTTTCTGTAGATTCAAAACTACGAGGAGTCGCTAAATAAATCACAATACCCACGATTAAGAATATTACTAAGACACCCAAAAAGTTATATAAAGACATTAATATAAACCTTAATATTTATTTACAATTTATTTTTCATAATATCATTTTTAGTTCAGTAATTATCCTTTTAAACCACTACTGGCATCACTGGGAATAATATATTTTTGTAGTATTAAAAATAATAATAAAACAGGAGCGATGGAAATAACCGAACCAGCGGCAATAAAACGCCAATTCAAGTCTAAAGAACTAGCTAAACCTGCAACTCCTAGGGGTAGTGTATAATACTCAGGGCGATCAAGGATGATTAGAGGCCATAAAAAATCACTCCATGCACCGATAAACACAAAAATAGCTAAAGTAATAGTAGCAGGACGTACAGCAGGTAACATGATATGCCACCAAATGCCAATTTCACTACAACCATCTATACGAGAGGCTTCTTCTAATTCTTTAGGCACACCTTGAAAAGCTTGTCGTAATAAAAAAATCCCAAAAGCTGAGGCTAAATTAGGTAAGATTATCCCTAAATAATTGTTTCTTAATCCAAATTGAACCGCAAAAATATATAAAGGAATCATGACTATTTGAAAAGGGATCATTATAGTTGCTATTACTAAAGCAAAAATCAGATCTTTTCCTTGAAAATTAAGTCTAGCTAAAGGATAAGCTGCTAAGGAACAAAATAGTAAATTGAAAATAACAGTTAATACGGCAGTGATACTGCTATTAAGTAAATAACGTCCAAAAGGATAGTTTTTCCAGACGAGAACAAAGTTTTCAACTGTAAATTGTTGAGGAATAAATTGAGGTGGAAAGGTAAAAATATCTTCCCCAGCAGATTTAAAAGAAGTACTTAATAACCATAATAACGGAAATAGCATTAATATAGCGATGACGGTTAAAAGTAAATAAATTAAAAGTATTTTCAAGAAGGTTTTTTTTGTTGTCATATAATAAAAATAATTATCCTGCCAAGAATAGACACAGATTTCAAATTATCTTGATGATCTAATATCCACAAGAAAGTCTAATATTAAGATCTTGAGTTTATCTTAAAAATCTCATTATTGATTTTTTTGAAGGAAAGCAAAATCTAGGTAATATATTTTAATTATTAACTTTTAATTTATTATATTAAAGCAATAAAGGAAATTTTCAAATGACAATGATCAATAATTTAGTCACTCAATCACCCCTTGTTAATATGGCTTCTTCCCCAGAAAAACCACCTAAAATTGAAGAAATGGCAGTTAATATGCCTAAAGAAATAGATGTATTAGAAGATTTAATCCTTAATGGTACTCATGTCCCTTTTATGGGTAAAATTTTGATCGATGAAAATATATTGATGAGTCAGCTAGATTTAATTAGGCTGAATATTCCTGATTGTTTACAACAAGCCGATCAAATATTAAAACAAAGAGAACAAATTATTTCTGAAGCACAAAACTACGCTCAAAAAGTAGTCGAAAATGCCCAAAGAAGAGCCGCTCAACTATTAGATGAATCTCGTATAGTTCAACTAGCTGAAAATCAAGCCAGTCAAATTAGAAGACAAGTGCAACAAGACTGTGAAAATTTACAAAGAAAAACAATTTCTGAAGTTGAACAAATTAGACAAAAAATTCAACAAGAAGTTATTAAAACTCGGCAGGAAGCCATTTTTGAAGCTGAGGAGATTCAAAACGAAGCCGATGGTTATGCTGATTCCGTTTTATCTAGGTTAGAGAAAGATCTTAGTGATATGTTAAGAATTGTAATCAACGGTCGTAAACAATTCAATCATCAACCAGCACAACAATTACAACAAGTTCCTCCTGCACCTCGTCAGCAGGATATGGTTATTACCAAAAAAGCATCGTAATTAACAATTATTATTAACAATTAACAATTAACAATTAACAATTAATAATTTATTTTCCCATAGCTAAAATAATATTTTGTCCTCCAAATCCAAAGCTAAAACAAAGCATTTTATTTAAAGAATAGTTACTTGATTTTTGACAAAAATTGAGGTCAAAATTTAACGGTGATGAGCTAATATTTGGTAATAATATTTGTTTTTTTAAAGACATTAAACTTAAAGCTGTAGCCATAGCACCTGAAGCTCCTAATGTATGACCGGTCGCTCCCTTCGTAGAACTTATCTTGGGAGCATGACAAAATAATTCATTAATAATTTTAGCTTCTCTTTGATCATTAAGAATTGTACCAGTACCATGAGCGTGAATATAATCTATCTCTTTTGGCTGTAAGCCCCCACGATATAAACATTTTCTAATTGTTTTCATGGCAGTTTTTCCCCCCATTTCAGGGGATGTCATAGTGTCAGCATCGCAACTCATACCCCATGAGAGAATCTCACCATAAATTTTAGCATCACGACTTCTAGCTAATTCTTCCGTTTCCAATATTAACATTGCACCACCTTCTCCTAATACAAATCCGTCTCTTATTGTGGCAAAAGGATAACATCCTTGATAACTTAATGCTTTCATTTGAGTAAATCCAGCGATGGTTAAGGGCGTTATCGGCGTTTCTACTGCGCCAACGATGACTCTTTCACACTTTTGTTGTTTAATTAATTCATAACCTTTGGCGATCGCCACTAATCCAGTAGCACAGGCATTAGCTGGAGAAAAAACAGAAGCAGAAGTTTGCAGATAATTAGCGGTAATAATAGCGGGTTGATGGGGCAAAGTTTGTAACCAATCAGGAGAAAAAAGGGAAATTGTCTCTATCTTTTGTGAAGATAACAAAGATAAAAAAACTTCCCATTGACTTTGACAGCCACGACTTGAACCGATAACCACTGCGGTATCATTTAAAGGAGGAAAAATATTCCCATCTAAACAAACCTCTTCAATTAATTGAGTAGTCAAATTGGAAACAGAAGAAGGTAAAGAATTAATTAATCCTAATGGTAAAGGAGGGAAAAAATCAAAGGGCTGACTAAATTTTATGCCAGAAATTCCCTCAATAATTCCTCTCCAAGTAGCATTTTTATCCCCTAAACAGCTAATTAAACTAATACCAGTAACAACTACTTTAACCATCAAAAACAATATAGGAATTAGGAATTAGGAATTAGGAATTAGGAATTAGGAATTATGTATTTACCATTGCCTATTGCCCCGTGCATCGTTGCCTATTTCCCTTCTTTCAGATTTTCTGCACCACTAACAATCTCTGCCGTCTGAATGCGATCGCCTTGTTTAATTTTAGATACTACATCCATCCCTTCAGTAACTTTACCAAAAACAGCATAATTACCATCGAGGAAATGTAAATCAGCTAAAGTAAAGTAAAATTGAGAAGAAGCCGAATCAGGAGCTTGAGATCTAGCCATGGCGATTACACCATAATCATGTTTCAATTGTGGCGGTTGGTCAATAGTTTGACTATAAACAATGTCAGGAGGCACTACATCTTTTTTAGTTTCATCATAATCAGGACGAATTTCTAAAGGAATATAACGTTGAGTTTTAGTAATAGGATCATTGTAACCACCAGTGCCTAAATTAGCTACTGGAAAACTAGGATTTTTACTTTGAGGATCTCCACCTTGTACTACAAAAGGAGTGGGTTCTTTAACGACACGGTGAAACACTACACCGTTATAAATTCCTTTTTTGACTAAATCGACAAAATTACCCGCAGTAATAGGGGCGTTATCACCATCAACCTCAATGGTAATAGATTCACCATTTACTTTCATCACTACTGTAGCTTTGCCTTCTAATCTAGGTAAATTCATTGTATTTTGAGTATTTTGAGTATTTTGAGTATTTTGAGTATTTGTGGGAGGTTTTTCAGGTTTGACAGTTTCTTCAGTAGCACTAGGTTTTTTTTCGGTTGTCGTATTTGCCTCTAATTGCTGACATCCAGATAAACTAATCGTTGTTACCAGAAACAAAATCAAAAAAACACTAAGATGACGGAAAATTTTCATCACTGTCTTAAATAGGTGTAATTAATGAATAAGGTAGGAGTTAAACAATTTTCAACCCTTACAAAGTAATGAATAATAATGTAAAACAGGCCTCTTGCCTGTAAACTCTAATTCTTCATTATTTAAAGCCCTTCTAAAGGCACAGTTAAGAAACGGGCTAATTCTGCCCCTTGATTTTCTAATTTAGCAAGAGAAATTGGTTCACCTACTGGAGTTAAAGGAATATCTCTTTTCGGTTTTACTCTTAAATATAAAGTTCTTTTGGGATTTAAACCCTCTTTAATTTCTGCCCTAATAGCCTGAATATCATCTAAATTATAAACCAATTCAATGCGACGATTTTTACCGAGAAATCCAAAACGAAAAATAGTAACATTACCTTTTTCTTTATTAAATTCGTTATAACCACCACCAACATTAAGGAAAACCATTAACCATAAATATAAAGCTAATAAAGTACCGGCAACACCATAAAAAGTCAAAGCAATACCTTGAGGTACAAATGGAAGTGAAGAAGTATCACTAACTTGAAGAAAATTAGTGTGAAAATAACTAGATAAACCAGCCAGTAAAAAGCCTATACCCCCAATGGTAACTATCACTGCCCACCATAAATTACTAAAACGTCTTGATCCTGTAATATTTTGTCTTAAAATAAAGTTATTTGTTTCCATTATTTATAAAATTGTTTTTTTTATCTCAACAAAATTAAATTTTAACGAAAAATCTGACTAATAAGCTCAGGTAAAGATAAATTGACTCTTCAGAATTTAAAATGTCAGGAATAAAAAATCCTTGCTAAGATAAGTGTAAATAATTAAACTGCATTTAAACTATAGCTAATCTAAGTAAATTTTGCCACCTGATAAAGTGCATAAATAATTTAGTACTGCTATGTATATATTTATTTTCCTTATTCATTGATCCCTAATTATTCGTGCAATCATCATTCTTTGATTTTCAAAATTTTTTGCCTTCAATTTCTTCTATTGAAAAAACATCCAGTACATTGGTTCGCTATGCCAATTTAAGTGATGTGAATGAAATTGGTGATGTTTTAACTTTTAGCTTTAATCATTTCAATGATTTTACCCTGTGGATTTATCCCTTGATAAAATTAAGTGTGTGTGAAGATTTGCGTAATCGGATTAAAAACCCCAATTCCGAACATTTTTGTCTGGTAGCAGTCAGTACTATTGTAAATAAAAACGATAACTCTCCAAGAATCATTGGTACAGTAGAATTATCTTTTCGTACAGAATATGGTTGGAAAGGAAAAAGAAAATATCCTTATATCGCTAATCTAGCAGTTAGCAAAAATTATCGCCGTCAAGGTATCGGTAGTCAACTGTTATCTAAATGTGAAATGATAGCTCAAAATCAAGGATTTAATGAGGTTTATCTTCATGTTTTAGCAAGTAATAAAAGCGGACAACAATTATATTTGCAAAACGGTTATACTATTCGTCAAGTGGAAACTGATTTATATAGTTTATTCGTACCTAGTAAGCGTCGTTTACTTTTAGCTAAATCGATTTGATTATGACTATTGCCTCTGATTTAACGGAATATGACATCAATGATTTTTTGAAACAGAAAAATTTATTAGTGATTAATCCAAAAAAGAAAAATGGCTTAATTTTAATTAAAACTTATTATGCAGAATTTGCAGGGCCTGGGGCAATTGTAGGAGGATGTTTTGATCAAGATTTACGAGAAGTTATACCAGTAGGTAAATTATCTTTAATTCCACCTTTAAATCCATCAGAAAGACAACGGGCTTATTTAATTAGAAGACAATGGGTAAGACTAATCAAACAAATCACCGATAACCCGATACCTCGTGAAAGAGCGCAAGTAATTCTTAATCAATTTGAGCATTGGTTTGATGCAAAAACTGCAAATCAAGTGCCTGATGAAATATTTGCCTTAATTGTGGGTGTTTTACCTGAAACCATCATCAGAGCCAGAGATTTAGTTAATCGACTCTAACAGCTAACATTTTATTTAGATCTTACCTGAGTTCGACATAAAATTGTCAGGGAAGGTGAGACTGCCATAGACTAGACTAACGGACTAGAGGACTAGGAGAGAATTCATTTAAACATTATTAAAATTGATTTTTGACAATTATTTACTAAATTTAATTCTTTGAGGTGAGTAAAATTTCGTCAAGACTCTTAAACCCTTATTTTTAAAAGTTTTTGACATCGAACTAACGTTAAGTTAGACATGAATCCAATGGAATTGCTTACTATAGCAGCAATAAACGGATTAGTTAAGACATTCTCAAAATCTATAATTGTTATTCCGAGATAACGACAGGAATCTCAAAACGTCTTAATCAACTCGTTATCTGCTATACCTCTCAAGGAAATTTAATAGATTAGACTTTCATTAATTCATTTGATTAATGATTATCATTGTTTCAACACTAACAGTAATTATTTTTTTCAATAACTCAATTACTTCCTCTTTATAATCAGCAAATTTATAATTATCAAACTTTTTTGCGATGGTTTTATCTTTAGGTTTTTTTTCTTTATATTGATCTAAAATCCACTCAATTGCACTACGATTTCCTAATTCATATTCCCATGCTAAGGTTGGAATTTTTGTTAAAGTTGTTACCTCATCAATGATAATTTTATGGTTAACTTTATCAGCTTTTAACTTAACTTTGATTTCAGGCAAGGCGCTTAAGCCTCTAGTTACAGATACATCAATTCTCTTTAAATTATAAGGTTTAATAGTCTCATAATTTAAGTGTAAATCCATCAATTGTTTACCCCAATTTGCCCACCGCCAAAAGTCATCATAAAAAGGTATTCTCGGAAATTCATGCTTTAAATTTAACTCATATTTTTTTCGATATTTAGGGTTATGTAAAACTCCATAAACGTAATGAAAAATATCTTCTTTTTCAATATTATTAATCTTATTCTCCTCTCCCGTCAAACAAGCATCCTGCCTGTTACTTCCAGACAGACTAGAAGCCCGTTTCACGTTATAATAACATTCTCTAAATTTCTCTAATGCCCAATCGGTTATATTCTCTAACCTCTCTCCTTTTTCATATCTATATAATGGCAAACATTGAGAATCTCCGGTAAAATGTAAATCGATTAATATATTGCTTCCTAAACAGTGAAAAGATTTTGTTGCCCCTAATGTTAAAAGTGCTATATATTTATTATCTAAATTATCTTGATTATAAATATTAAACCATTGATAAGTTCTACCGTTAAAATGTTTATCAAAGTAAAGATATTGACGATAAAAAGGACGATAATTACTTTTAATAATTTGTTGACTGTTAAACTCTTTTTCTATTTCTCTTTTTGCATAGCTAGTTAATTCTGCATCCCATTTTATTTTATCCTTGTCTTGATAGTTACTATCTTTTAAAGTAGCTTGATAAGTATTTATTAAAAATTTAACTTTTGCTTCTAAATTCTCTTTACTAATGTCATAAACCCATTTATCTCTCTGAGTAGTAACACCTCGTGAAAATAATTGAAAAATTGCCTCCTCAGAAACTTTATTTTCTAACTCTCCTGTTTCGTTATTTTTTACCGCTTTAGTTTTTCCAGCTTTCACATCCTTATCAATCAAAGGAATTAAATCATCAAAGTCATTATCTGTTTGATTAATCCAATTATGTTTTTTATCAGGTACAATAAGATTAAACTTAATCTTAGATAATTTATTCTTTGTCAGAAAATCTAACTTATCTTTTCCACTATTTTCATTTAATTTATAATAGTAAGTTTGACAATTTTTTTTATCCTTTTCAGGGTTTTTAACAAAAAAAGTAATAACAACACCTACCATTATATTGAAAACATTGCCTGTCTTATCTCCAGCTCGAATATTTCCCCCTAAATCAATAATATAAATATAGTCAAATTCCTCCTCTAAACATTTTCTTAAACCATCAAAAGCCCTTCCATCAATAAAAGAAGAATTAGAAATAAAAGCGATAATTCCTTCTTCATTTAATCTATCCGTTGCCCAACGAATAAAACGGGTGTACATATCATAAACCACGATTTGATTTTGTGCCGTGCCCTCTTTAATATAACTATCTTTAATTCTTTTATCTATAGTTTCATACTTACGATTAGCATTATTATCATTAAAGTTTTCTTGTTTAGCATTGTAGGGTGGATTCCCAATAATTACCGAGATTTTTTTCTCATTTTGTCTTTTAATTCTGTCGGTATTTTCCTCATTCATAGAGAATAAATTCATCTGTTTTTCTCCCTTATCTGTAGGGTGTAAAGTATCCACTAAACAGATATTATTAAATTCTAAATATTCTCCTGTTTTTTGTTGATAAGTATATTCTATATTGAGGTTAGCTATATAATAAGGCAAAATTGACATCTCGTTACAGTGAATCTCATTTTGATACTTATATTCAACATTTCTTGTTAATAAATAGTCTAATATTTCTGTTATAAATGTACCAGTACCAGTACAAGGATCTAATATTTCTACTCCTTTATCTCCTAGAGACAATGGGCTTAAGCCCCTTGTAAAATGTTTATTTAGTAAATAATCGGTACTTTGTACCATGAATTTAACTATCTCATTAGGGGTATAAACTATACCTAACCTATCGGCCTCTTTTGGATTATAGGCTTTATAAAAGTTCTCATAAACTACTTTTAAAAATTTCTGTTTTTCTTGATGATTAACGATACTAGAAGCGGTGCGAATAATGGCATTATAATAACTTTGAATCGTCTTAAAAGTGTTCTTTTTAACATTACCAGTAAAGAAAGTTTTGATGACTTCATTTAATTGTTTCGCGATGTTATTTTCTAGGTGAAATTGAGCATCACTAAAAATATTAGTAAAAATATCTTCTGTTAAAATATGCTGAACAATCATCTCTCTAATATCAGCTATTTTGATGTCAGGATTAATGGATTCTTGGCATACTTTTAAGAATTTATCTCTTGCCTCAATAAATTTTTGATTAGGTTTATCCCCTCCAGAGTTGGTAACAATGGGTTTCCCAGAGTTGGTAACAATGGGCTTAAGCCCCTTGCCTGAAGTATCTGAGTTTAGGGTATCTTGAGAATCAATTAAATTTCTGAGGGTATCTAAAATAGTGGGTAAATCTTGACTAAAAGTATTAATTGCTTGACGAAAATCTTTTATTTCAGGCC
>NZ_VRZC01000074.1 GCF_016743215.1 Geminocystis sp. GBBB08 | reverse complement strand
CACTACTGACTCTCTCTGGCATAAATACAAGCAATTAAATCTACAGAACTAGACTCATCTACCTAATACCTAATTCCTGATACCTAAAAATTAAGAAAATTTAGGCAAAAATTGAACTTTAATCATTAATTATCCCATTAAAATAACGTTATCAATAACATGAATAACACCATTATCTGCTTCAATATCACTTATTAAAACAGTGGCATTTTTTATCTCAAAATTATCACTACAATCGATAGAAATAGGTGAACCTTCTACAGAAGTAATAGTATTAATTTTTTCTAAATCAGCTTTCATAAATTTTCCTGAAACAACGTGATAAGTTAGTATTCGAGCTAGTTGAGGTATATTTTGTACTAAAGTAGTTATAGTGCCGGGTGGTAGTTTTGCAAATGCCTCATCTGTAGGAGCAAAAACTGTAAAAGGGCCTTCACTTTTTAAAACATCAACTAAATTTGCGGCTTTTACGGCGGTGACTAATGTTTTAAAATTATCGTTACTAACGGCAATATCAACTATATCTGGCATTTGAATTTATCTCCTTTTGTTTAATTTAAGCAGTCAGCTTTTAGTAGTTAGCTATCAGCTATCAGTTTTTATTTTTAGATGATGTTTAATATTGAGTTTGATTTTTCAACCAAACCTAAAATCATCTTTCTACCCTTTGTGCCTTTTGCTCCTTTGCGAGACATCTTATCCATCAACGATAATCTGAATTTTGAATATCTGACAATCTTGCTTCTGGGCGTTTAAATCTATCCATTTGCATTTCAAAAAATTGACGGTTTTTCATTAAATGCTTAGGATTTTCGTCATCTAAAGGATAGAGTAAAGCTGTTCTTAAAGCCTGAATTACGGCAGAAGTTACATTGTACATTGATCGTTGAAAAGTTACACCCAGTTGAATTAACATATCATCTTCTCCTCGGCAATGTTTTTTATAGTATTCTACTAGATAAGGCGGTAAAAAATGCAACATATCATCCATTAACAAAGTAGGAGGGATTCCTGCACTACCGACAGGAAAGACATCAGCATAAAGGATACCATAATGAAAGTCTTTTTGTTCATGAGGTATTTGTTTAGCTTGAGCGTTGTAAGATTTTGTACCTCTAAAAGGAGAAGTGCGATAAAAAACGGCTTCGACATAGGGTAAAGCAGCTTCGTATAACCAAGTAAAACCTTTGGATTTAGGTATAATTTCATAGCATTTACCTTCTACATATACATGATGATAAATTGGCCTTCCGGCGATCGCAAATATACCGTTTACGAGAAAATCCATTGCCTCTTTTACCGTTGTCATCTTTCCTTCGTCATATAAGTCTGACATTTCAAAAAATACCGGTGCCATTACTTCCCAAAATAATCCTAAGTTACTATAATAAGATGCTTGACGTGCTTGTTCTAAAAACATCTCAGGAAATAGCTTATACAAGCCTAACATGATGGGATTATTTTTACAGTAGGCTTTGATGGCAATGTCAGCATTGGCTTTATATTCATCACTGTCGAGATAACCGTCAAATTTTCCCATCCCCATATCTCTACCATGCCATAACATAGCGCTCATACAAGCCTCAGCAAACTCCATATTAATACGATCGTGTAACAAATGATGGAATAATTTGGGCATTTTGGTAGTTTCCCCTTTTTCCATGAAAGCAAGTAACTCAGGATGTGCGGTGGCTTTTCCTCTCCATATTCTCAAGTCGGCGGTATCACCTGCGTAATGATTAGGCAAATCGAGATATTCTTGGGAGATGAAATATTTAAAGAAGGGAAGAGGATTAATAAAAACTCTTTCAGCGATATAGAGTAAATCTCGCCAATAAAAATCCATCGGCACAGCGTATGCTTTATAAATACCGATAATTTGCATCAAATTTTCAGGAGTATCTGGTAACATTGAACCACCTGCTTCTAAACGATGGATAATATCAGCAAATTGGTGAGTAGAGGAAGGAATTTGTTTTGTGATAGTAGTCATGTTATTAAGGTTGTGGAAAAAAGTTAATAGTAAATTTTGAGGTAATGGAAGGCTAAGGTAACGAAAGAAGTTAGAAATAAATTTCTTCAGATGGTTAAAGAAAATAAACTAATAATTTCTTTTGCTTTTTTCTGTCTTTGTGCCTTTGCGCCTTTGTGCCTTTGCGAGAGATTCTCTTTAATAAGTAATTTAGATAAACTTTAATTACTTAAAAGTGCGATGGAATTGCTAGTAGTTAAGCTAAGATTAGTTAGTAAGGATGGTTGTAAGCCGAAGAAAATGATAATAACAGCAAGGATAACCGCTGGAAGATGCTCAAAATGTTGTACTTTCGGTAAATATCCTGTTTTATTCTCCATTTTTCCAAAAAAGACTCGATTTAAGAGAATAACAAAATAAACTGCGGTTAAACCAGTCGCAATTAAGCAAATGAGAGTATAAACAGGAAAAACGCTAAAACTTCCTTGAAAAGAAAGAAATTCGCCGACAAATCCTACCATTCCTGGAATTCCTGCACTTGCCATCACGGCTAAAATCATTAAGCCTCCAACAAAAGGTAAACCTCGATAAGGATTCATTAAGCCATGTAATTTCGATAATTCTCTTGTGCCTGTTTTTTCTTCAATAATGCCCACGAGATGAAATAACAAGGTGACGATTAAACCATGGGCAAACATTTGACAAATTGCTCCTAATATGCTTAAAGGTGTACCAGCAGCCGTTGCTAAAACTACAAAATTAATATGTGCTAAGGAAGCATAGGCTATCATTTTCTTGATGTCAGTTTGAGAAATAGCGATTAATGAACCGTAAATAGCAGTAATTACCGCTAAAATTGCCAAATATGGTGAAATATCACCCCAAACATCTGGAAATAGTTGTAAACCGAAACGAATTAAGCCGTAAGTGCCAAGTTTTGAGATAATTCCTCCTAATAACATTGATACGGGAGTGGAGGCTTCGGTATAAGCATCAGGTAGCCATGTATGGAGAGGAAAAATAGGAATTTTGATAGCGAAACCGATGACTATAGTTAGTAATAATAAAATTTGTTTAGCTTGGGGTAAGACTTGTGTTGTGATTTTATCAAAGTCAAAACTGTTGCCGTCGGTAAGGAAATTTAAGCCTAAAAATGCGGTTAAAACAAAGATGCCCGAAAAGGCTGTATAAAGTAAATATTTAATGGCGGCATAGTTACGTTTATCTCTCCCCCAAATAGAAATTAAAAGATAAATTGGCACTAATTTAATTTCGTAAAAGAGGAAAAATAATAATAAATTTTGAGCGATTAATGCACCGTTAACACAGGTAGTTAAAAGTAAGATTAAAATGTAGTAAAGTTTCGGCTTATTAACTGCATTTTGTTTTGTCTCTCCGTTATAAATGGCAAGGGTGACGATTAAACCATTTAAGATAATTAAAGGTAAAGATAAACCATCAATTCCAACGGTATAATTTAATCCTAAAAATGGCAACCATGATAAAAATGTTTGATATTGAAAATTTCCGTTGTTATAATCAAAGTTGAGAGCGATTAAACAAGTAATAATAAAGCTAAAACTGCTAAAAATGAGAGCAATATTTTTATTAAGGTTACTTTCTTTTTCAGACGGTAAAAGGCTTATTATTATCGCTCCAATAATAGGTAATATTAAAAGTAAGTTAAGCATTTTTCTTAAGGTAGCTAATAATTAATAATTGTGTCATAAACATTTTGCTTATAATTTCTTATTCCTCACAAAAGGTTTAAATCTCTTGCTAATTTCTCATTCTTCATTTCTAACTGATTAAACTAACTTTTGCTGTATTTAAGTCATAATAACCACCTACTATTTTTAGTTTATTTTCGTTTATTAACTGAGTGATAATAGAAGATTTTTTGAGATTTTCTACTTGTCGCTTAACATTAGCTTTTATAGCGGTTGATAAATCTTTTTTATCTTCTGGTTTGAGGGTATCTAATGCTGGTTTTATGGAGTCTAAAACTGATTGAATACTACCTGGCACTGGATTTCCATCAACCGCTGCTTTTACTGCTCCACAACTACCATGCCCTAATACTAAAATAACTTTTGCACCTAAAACTAATGAGCCAAATTCGATGCTTCCGGCTTCTTCCGCAGTGACAATATTTCCAGCATTTCTGACTACAAATATATCTCCAAATCCTCGATCAAAAAGTATTTCTACCGGCACTCTTGAATCTGCACAACTTAGTAAAATTGCGAAGGGTTTTTGTCCTTTTGCTACTTCTTGAATTCGAGTTAATGATCGATTAACATTAATAGGTTTATTGTTAATAAAACGCTGATTTCCTTCTAATAAAAGTTGTAAGGCTTTTTCAGGATTTAGATCCGTATTGACATCATTTTGAGGTATTATTTCTTTCGCATTAGCTTTATTGATAGCGGTAACAAAGCTACTAGAAATTAAACTTAATGCACCAACTTGTAATAAATTTCTACGTTTTAAATTCATGATTTTAATTTTATATTGTGATTATGTGGTTAAAAGTTAATTATTAAGAGATTAAGTTGCCAATAATCTTAACATAATTTATTGAGTTAAACCGAATATTATCGCTACAAAAACTAATCCTAAAAGTATTGATAATATATATAACTGAGATTGTCCAGATGTGCTATATTTAAGGGCTTGTCCGCCGAAGATTGTACTTATGCCCACTAAATTTACAGCACCATCTACGATATATTTATCAAACCAATAAGCAAGTTTAGCGGTAAAATTTACTAAAGCCACAATGGTTAGTTTATAGATGTCTTGAATATAAAGATCATAAGCAAAGAAATTATGAATAAATTCGGGAATAATGGTAATAGTTTTATCTGCTGATTTTTTACTATAAACTATCAGGGCTAATCCTCCTCCAACTAATGTTGATAAGGTTAAGAAAATTTCTAATGTGAGATTAATCTTTATCAGATTAAATTGTTGCAAAATTAAAGGTAAATGTAAAGTTATACCAGTTAAAATCATCATTGGTAATACCATTGCCCATAATACTTCAGGCGATCGCACAGTCATGGGTTTAGATTCACCTAAAAATATAAGGGAAAAAGTTCGTAATAAAGCAAAAGTGATTAAGCCATTGACTAATAGTAAAACAGCAAATAACCACCATTGAGAAGAAAGTAAATCATCTCCTAGACGAGGCAACACCCAAAAACCACCTAGGGGAGGAAAAGCAACTAATCCAAATGTACCTACTAAAAAGGAGATAGCTGCCAGAGGGCGACGTTTCCATAAACCTCCTAATTGAGTTAAATCTTGAGTAATATTACTGACAATTACCTTACCAATACTCATATAAAGTAATGCCATAGCGACTCCATATACCACAATCAATAGTAAAGCAGTTTTCTCGTGATTTGTCCCGATAGCAATGAAAACTAAACCCATATAAGCACTAACTATATAAGATAAAACTCGCTTTACATCTACTTGGGCAATGGCAATTAATGAGGCTAAAATAGCGGTTATTGTTCCAATAATGACGACAATTTGCGACACTATGGGGGAAATTTCTAAGACAGGTTGCAGTTGAATTAATACATAAGCACCAACTGAAACGACGATGGCATTTCGTAAAATAGAAGCGGGTAAAGGACCTTCCATAGCTTCATCAAGCCACAATTGTAATGGTATTTGGGCACATTTAGCAATAGGGCCAGAAATTAAAGCTAAACAGAGTAAAGTAGAGATAGTAGAATCTATAGGGGAATTATCAGCCCAAAAAGCTAAATAATTGTAATTCCATGTACCAGAAAAAGGATAAATAGCAATTACCCCCATTAATAATAAAATATCCCCTACTCGTTTTGTCCAAAAAGCATCCCTTGCACCGGAAATAACTAAGGATTGTGCAAACCAAAAACCAACTAATAAATAAGTACCAAGGGTGAGAATTTCTAAATAGACATAACTAAAGAAAAGAGAGTTACATAAGACTAAACCGCACATCCCTGCCTCAAAAAATCCCATCAGTGCATAAAATCTTGCCCATCCCCAATCCATTTCCAGATAGCCAACGGCATATAGTTGACACAAAACATTTAACCCAGTAATCAAAGCTAAAGCGCCAACACTAATAGAAGAAATTTGTACATCAAAAGAAATAGTAATTCCTTGAGCTTCTAACCATGTCAAACGCAATTCTTGGGCTGGTTCTTCCCAAATTTGATATAAGGCGATGACACTGTGAATAAAAGCAAAAAATGTCATCAGGATATTAATGTAACCTGCTGGTCTTGAGCCAGTGTTGCGAAGTATGCCAGGAGACCATAATAAGGCAAATAAGCCACCTATTAAGGTATAGCAAGGAATCAATAAAATATTTTCGCTAAAAAAATTCATGATTATTAATTGATAATAAATGATTGGCAATAATTATTTTTGGCTTTTTGCATGAGAAGCAAAATTCATTAATAGTTACTATTGATTTTTGCTAATCCATATTAATAGTTTAATAGAGTAATGTCAATGATAAAAATAAAAAAAATTAAATAACAGAATTTAGATTTACTTATCTAATTTCAAAATAGACGAGAAATTGTTGAAGCTGATGACTAAATAATTAATTAAAGAATCTTCTATGATTAAGTTATGATGATTAAACTTTCATAAGTTGAGTTCTATCCACTAAAAAGTCTAAAAAAGTTTGAGCGATAACTGATAATTGTTTTCCGGCTAAATGGGAGATATACCAATGTCGAGAAATCGGAAAATGTTGTATATCAAGAATACTTAAATCTTGATGACAGGCAAAAGTTAAGGTATGCTTAGACAAAACAGAAATCCCTAAACCACCCAAAACCGCTTGTTTAATTGCCTCATTACTTCCTAGTTCTAAACGGACTTTAACGTTGATGTTATGTTGTTGAAATAAATTTTGTACGGCTCTACGAGTACCAGAACCAGATTCCCTCATAATAAAAGGATGAGCTTCTAAAGCCTCAAGAGGTATTTGTGGAACATTAGCCAGATAATGATCTTTTCTAGCAATAACGACTAATGGATTATCAATAAAAGATTGACTTTTAAGATCAATTTCTTCTGGTGGTTGGCTGAGAATATATAAATCATCTTGATTATTTAACATTCTCTGTTGCATTTGGTGATGGTTTGTCACCTGTAACGAAATATCAATGTCTGGATAAAGTAAACAAAAAGAGCCTAAAAGACGAGGAATAAAATAAGTTGCAGTGGTAATAACTGACAAGCGTAACTTTCCTTCTTTTGTGCCTTTTAAATCAGCTATCTTCATCTCAAAATTATCTAATTGAGTAAAAACATCTTGACAAGTTGTCAATAATTCTTTTCCCACTTCTGTTAAATAAAGTTGTTTCCCTATTTGCTCAAATAAAGGTAAACCAACAGTTTTGGTTAATTGTTTAACTTGACTTGATACAGTTGGTTGAGTAATTTCTAATTCTTCGGCGGCTTTGGTAAAACTGCCTAAACGTGCGGTGGTTTCAAAGACTTTTAACTGATGCAATGTTGCGTGAATCAAATATTTCTCTCCTTCTTCTATTGACTTTTGTTTATCTATGATAATAAATAGATAGACTAATGTCAATAGTTATAGTTTAAAATGTAAATAGTGATACGCTCAATAATTAATCTTGATGAAATCTTTGTTTATTGTTCATCCTTTAAGATATACTCAAAAGCGAACGAAAATCAGATGATCTCATGTTAGCAGTCGCAATTCTTGCCGCCGGAAAAGGAACTAGAATGAAATCTAAACTTCCCAAAGTTTTACACCCCCTAGGAAGTAAAAGTCTTGTGGAAAGAGCTATAAATAGTTGTAATCTTGTGAATCCTGATCGCCAATTGGTTATTATTGGTTATGAGGGGGACAAAATACAAAATGCCCTTAATCATCTTCAAGAGGTAGAATTTGTCGAACAACGAGAACAATTAGGTACTGGTCACGCTATTATTCAGTTAATTCACCCTTTAGAGAATTTTACTGGAGATTTAATCGTTTTAAACGGTGATGTACCTTTATTACGTCCTGAAACTGTACAAAATTTGGTCAAAACTCATCAAGAAAATCGTAATGCAGCCACTCTTTTAACGGCTAATTTACCTAATCCAAAAGGTTACGGTAGAGTTTTTTGTGATAAAAATAATTTAGTGACGCAAATTATCGAAGATCGAGATTGTAATCCACTACAACAACAAAATCAACGTATTAATGCCGGAGTTTATTGTTTTAATTGGCAAAAATTACGAGAAGTTTTACCGAAATTAAGCACCAATAATGATCAACAAGAATATTATCTCACAGAGGTGGTAGATTATCTCAACCCCGTTATGGCAAAAGATGTTGATGATTATTTAGAAATTAGTGGTATCAACGATCGCCGTCAATTAGCTTCAGCTTATGGCATTTTACAGAGAAGAATTAAAGAATCATGGATGATGGCGGGTGTAACTATCGTCGATCCTGATAGTGTCACCATTGAGGATACTGTGCAATTAGATATAGATGTTACCATTGAACCGCAAACACACCTAAGAGGTAATACTATTATCGCTTCTGGCTGTAAAATTGGTCCAGGTTGTTTAATCGAAAATAGTCAACTTGATGAAAATATCAACGTTTTATATTCTGTAATTTCTGATAGTAAAATCTCAGCTAATACAAAAATAGGACCTTATGCCCATTTACGAGGAGATGTTGAATTAGGAGAAAATTGTCGAGTTGGTAACTTTGTAGAAATCAAAAAAAGCTCTATCGGGAATAAAACGAATATCGCTCATTTATCTTATATTGGTGATGCAACTTTAGGTAATCAAGTTAACGTTGGTGCCGGTACAATTACGGCTAATTATGATGGTGTGAACAAACATCCTACTATAATAGGCGATCGTACAAAAACCGGTTCAAATAGTGTCTTTGTTGCCCCCGTTACTATCGGTGAAGATGTAACCGTTGCCGCCGGCTCAGTAATTACCCATGATGTTCCTCCTCAGAGTTTGGCGATCGCAAGAGAAAGGCAAAGAGTAATAGAAGGTTGGGCAAAGAAATCGAAGTAATGAAGAATGAGGAATTAGTAGGGCGATGCACCACCGAAAATGATTAATAGACTTCTTGTAGAAGTTAGGCAATGGGCAACGGGCAATAAGGAATAGGCAATGGGCAATGGGCAATGGTAAAATCGTCATTCTAAATTCTAAATTCTTCAGGCAATATAGCAATCCTAAATCATTGGTGAAGAATTAAAGATTAAAAAATAAATCTGTAAATCTTACTATACCGTCAAAGCTGACTGCTGAAAGCTGATAGCTAACACCTCTTTAAATCTCATAACTCCCATAGAATTGCTATAGTTATTAAAATTGATAATTTCCCACCTAAAATAGATTTAAATTTTTATTTTGCACTCGTGTCTAATGTGGTTTATTAATCACCAAAAAATCTACTTTTTTTTACCTGAGTTTTTGATGATGAATAAAATTTCTACTAAATTACAAGAACAACTCTCTACACCCTTAAAAATCGGATCAGTTATTATTAATAGTCGAGTTTTACAATCGCCATTATCAGGAGTAACAGATAAAGTATTTCGCAGTTTAGTCAGACGTTATGCTCCTGAATCCATGATATATACAGAGATGGTAAACGCTACAGAAATAAAGCATCTTCCACAACTTCCTAGATTAATGGAAATTGATCCTAACGAGCAACCTATTAGTATTCAATTATTTGATTGTCGGGCAGATTTTATGGCACAAGCGGCGGAGAAAGCCGTTAAAGAAGGAGCAAAAACTATTGATATAAATATGGGTTGTCCTGTAAATAAGATTACCAAAAAAGGGGGTGGATCTAGTTTATTACGTCAACCTGACATCGCCGAAGCCATTGTCAAAGAAGTAAAAAAGGCAGTAAATGTACCAGTAACGGTGAAAACTCGTCTTGGTTGGAATGATGACGAAATCAATATCATCGAATTTGCTCAAAAAATGCAAGATGCTGGAGCTAGTATGATAACTGTACATGGACGTACCAGAGAGCAAGGTTATACTGGCACTGCACGATGGGATATAATCGCTCAAGTTAAACAAAAATTAACTATTCCTGTCATCGCTAACGGGGATATTTTTTCCGTAGAAGATGCTATTCGTTGCCTAGAAATTACCAAGGCTGACGGTGTAATGTGTTCTCGTGGCACTTTGGGTTATCCGTTTTTAGTGGGGGAAATTGACTTTTACCTCAAAAATGGCAAAAAACCTATTTTACCTACCATAAAAGAACGTTTAGACTGTGCGAAAGAACATTTAATCGGCCTATGGGAATACAAAGGACAAAAAGGTATTTTTCAAGCTCGTAAACATTTGGCTTGGTATTGTAAAGGTTTTAGTGGTTCGGCAGAATTACGAGATCAATGTTCCCGTATTAATAACGTTGAAGAAGGTTTAAGTTTGCTAAATATGGAATCTTGGAGTTAGAATGAAAATACAACAAACTAAAATCAAATATTGTGTGGTATAACTGGCAATTTATTTCAGGAGTTTTAAAAATTATTTTTCGACATCCTATACTTGGAGTTACTCTTGTGCCAATTTTACCCAATGGGAATATTGTATTTGTTTATCGCCGAGATACTAAACAATGGAGTTTACCCGGAGGTATGATTGATTGGGGAGAAGACATCCCTAACACTATAAAAAGAGAGTTAAAAGAAGAAACCGGCTTAGATTTACTCAAAATAGGGCGTTTAGTAGGAGTTTATTCATCACCAGAAAGAGATCCTCGTCTTCATTCTATCTCGATCTTAATCGAAACGGAAGTCGCCGGAGAAATGATCATCAAAGATTGTGTGGAAATTTTAGAGGTGAAAGCCTTTAACAGACACAATCTTCCCCTCGGTAATTTAGCACATGATCATGATCGACAAATAAAAGATTATCTAGAAGGTAACACTACTATAGCCTGAATCACTAACTTATCGATCGCCAATAGAAATAAGATGATTAGCTCCGAAAATAGCATCATAATGACGATAAAATTTTAATTCAATAATATTATAAAAAGGATCTTGTAAAAAGAAAGTTTTATGCTCAGTTAATTGATCTTTAAACCGTAATTTTTCCTTTTGATATAACTCTAAAGGATAATTTTTACATCTGTTTAATAAAGAATTCCAATCCGATTCTTCGGTAAAAATCAACCCAAAATGACGGGGATAAATACTTGCTGGAGGGGTTAAGTTTTCTGTAGTAATATGCCCTACTAACTGATGGCCATAAAAATCAAAAATAATAGCGTATTGATTTTCTCTGCCAATTTTTGAGCCTAAAATATCCCCATAAAATTTTTTAGCCTCATTAATATCCTTAATAGGAATAGCTAAATGAAAAATTACTTGATTAATCATAAATAATAAAAATAAAACAATTTCATTATAATTATTACAACAGTAGCCATAATAGACATAAAATAGGTTTTAACTTATTACCCATTTCCTAAATTCTACAGAAATTCTCTTGAAAAATTAAGAAAAATAGTTTACAATGGTTAACCAAGATTAATTAAGGCTTGGTAGCTCAGTAGGTTAGAGCAGGGGACTCATAAGCCCAAGGTCGGCAGTTCAAATCTGCCTCGAGCCATACTTTAATGAACAGTGCCAAATTAATTGTCATCGGTGACAAATTACTGTCATTGTGCCAAATTAAGTGTCGTGATGACAAGTTCTGGTCGTTTAATAAGCAGTGACAAAATCGTGTCGTTAAAATAATCATCATCAAATATGAGTACCCTGCTCTCTTTCAATTTATCCTAGGTTAATTATACTGTATTGATTTATTTCGGTTCGATCGATCATTGATTTTTTGTTTTATCCTAATTCGATCGTCACTCAGATACTTTCAATCAATCCCAGAGGGCAAACTTGATTGAAATACTGGGAATACCTGCGGTAATATTAGCCTTAAGAATAGCCTTTCAATCAACCCCAGGGCAAACTTGATTGAAACCACCTGTATCCTCTAAAATAGAGTCCTTTACTTAGTGCTTATATATCAATAATCTCTTTATTTTTTTTCTTTTCGATCTACTAAGTTTATTATTGGTTCATCAGCCACGACTTCCTCTGAGCGTTTCATCTATAATTCTAGTGAGTGAGTAAAATTAATCGATGCCCTTTATTTTTCTCAAACCTATGGTAAAAATGGGTAACAAGGAGTTTAAACCCATTGCCCCTAGACAATTAATTTTGCATGAGTACTTATAGAACCCATTTGGTATCTTTTTTAGAATGGTTACATAATAATGATTTCAGAAGAAATACTTTAATCTCGTCAAAGCCTTTTGTTATTTGGGTTACAGGCGTAAATATCAAATAGGTTCTATATGGGTTATAAACTCCATCAGATGCAAAAATCCATTAATAATCTTCAGCAAACGATGGAAACAGGTTTTAATAAAGTGGAAACCCGTTTAAATAATCTTGATAACAAAATGAGTCAAGGTTTTAATGTCGTTGTTGAAGGCTTAAATCACCTTAATAATCGCTTAAATGTAGTTTCTGGGCAATTAGCTTATTTATATTTATTGGTGCAGGATAATCGAGAAAAACAGGAAAATCTAGGGAAAGCTATTTCTAACATTCACAAAATGATGTTAATTAAAGAAATCTGCACCTTACAAGCAGAATTAGAAGATTTAAGACGATTTCCCGATGAATCCCCTAGATTAGCTCTTAAAACCGCTACCAATACTCGTTTATTTTTAAGTAGTCAGGCGATGCAGTCAACCCCACAGTTAGAGGCAGAATTACTATTAAATACCGATGTCTCTATTCAAGGGTGGGCAGTTGCCACCGCCACAGAAGCCCATTTACTGTTACAAATGGGGCAACATCAGGAAGCAAAAGGAATCTTAAGGGAGGAGGTAGAGAAGTTTAAAACACTGGCTCACAACTGGGGTAACAGTTTGATAAAAGAGGATAATTCTTCATTGTCAACGGCGTATCGTTTTTCTGCTTCTCCCTTTGCAGAATATATCACTCCCGAAAGAGTTACCCGAATTAAGGATATTTCTCCTAGTGATCTTAGTTTAGATCGAGATCAAGTAAGACGGAGAAAAAATGAGGCAAATGTAGAGTTTGAAATGTCTTACGCTCAGGAAAGATACCCTAAATCGTGGATACAACAACAGATTGCCATAGCGGAATATTTAGATGGTTTAAGCGAATTATTGGCGAGATTAGAGAGTTTAGAAGCCTTTGCGGATTTGTGCCAAAGTCGTAATCTGAAAAGCAGTAAGGAGATTTTACCAGATGAAAATACTCCTTCTGGGTTATATTTGTTACCTGCGAATTAAGATTATTTACGGCTATACTTTATTTAGATTATATAGTTTGATCGGGGTAATAATTTAGTTTCCAGTCAAGCTAACCTCATTTTAGATGATCCTAATCGTTTGAATTTTGCCAAAATTCTCATCAAAAAAGAGGCAAATAATCGCCTCCATCAATAAATAAAAATAAGTAGGAAAAAATGTTAGAAATACATTCCTGCTTCTTGCACTTTCTCGATTTGTTTTTTCTTAAGTACTAACAAAATTTGAGATAACATGATACCAGCTATAAACACTAATAACCAAAGAATACGGGTAGGACTTTGTAATACAACTTCTGTATCTTTTTGTCCGAAACCGCCTACGTTAGGATCATTAGTTAAAGGTTCAGCTACTACCACTTGTTGACCTTCTGCTACAATTAATTGAGGACCAGCAGGAATATCGACAGTAGTTACATTACCATCCTCAGCAGTGATAGTTACGCTATAAGCACCATCTTCGGCTTCAGTAATCGTGCTAACAGTACCAGCTACGGGAGCTTTAAATAGGTTATTGTTACTTAATTGTCCGGTAGGATATACTTGCCCTCTTCCTCTGTTTGCTCCTAAATGTACAGAATATTTACCGTAATGAATATTAGGATCTGTGGTAGGATCAGGAGATAATACAGGGAAAACGATTTCTTCGTAACTGTCACCGGGTAAAGGACCGACAATTACCCAATTAGGATGTTCTTCGTTATAGGCTTGGAAATAAGCACCATTGACTTTTTCTTTTAATTCTTCAGAGATGCGATCATCAGGGGCAATTTGAAAACCATCAGGTAACATTAACACTGCACCCACATTTAAACCACCTTTACTTCCATCTCCTAACACTTGTTGTGCAGAATGATCATAAGGGATTTTTACCACAGCTTCAAAAACAGTGTCAGGTAATACTGATTGAGGAATTTCCACTTCCGCAGGTTTTGCGGCTAAGTGACAGTTAGCACACACAATTCGTCCTGT
Source organism: Geminocystis sp. GBBB08 (assembly GCF_016743215.1). GTDB lineage: Bacteria > Cyanobacteriota > Cyanobacteriia > Cyanobacteriales > Cyanobacteriaceae > Geminocystis. Next base: position 3,324 of record NZ_VRZC01000074.1, on the reverse strand, counting down.
AGCTTCACGAGGTGTTTTCGGAGCAGTTTCTTGCGCCCAAAAAGGGTAAGCATTAGCACTTTGAGGTAAAACTATATCACTGGCGAGGAATAAACAAACACTAACGATGGCAACTAAGATAATTTTAGTGATTTTTTGTGCCATATCTGTCAAAAAAGAATGATCTCTCATTGATATTTACAATTAATGAATTTTATCTAAATCGGTTACAATGGAAAGTTTTTATGGTCAATTATTATGCCCACCAAGGATTTGAACCGTCCCGGAAGTCAGTTTCTTCCCAGTTGGTTAAAACTACTTTATCATTGGTGACATCCGCATGAACTAAGGCTAAAGATAAGGGTGCAGGACCTCGTACTACTTTTCCTTCGTTGTTATATTGAGAACCATGACAAGGACAAATAAATTTATTTTCAGCAACATTCCAAGGCACAACACAACCTAGGTGAGTACAAACAGCATTGATACCGTAAGAAGCGATATTTTTATCTTCGGTGACAACTATATAAGTAGGATCTCCTTTTAAACCTTGGGCTAAAGTGCGATCGCCAGGTTGATGACTAGCTAAAAATGAACTAGCCACAATATCATTACCCAGTTTATCTTTAGCGGTTAAACCACCCCCAACACCACCGGAGGATTTAGGAATAAAGTAACTAATCACGGGATATAAAGCCCCTGCAGCAACTCCAGTGATTGTACCAAAAGTCAGTAAATTCATAAACTGACGACGCCCCATATCAGGAACATCAGCGTTTCCAGAAATTTGTGTCATAACTAAATTAAATTATGTAATTGAATACTTTGGTTATGGTTTTACAATAAACTCAAGAACCTTTATGCTAAACAAGGTTAATAAAAGTCATTATCTAATTATTACAAAAAATGAACCTTTTGCAGAATCATTCCATCACTTTCAAAGAGAAAGGAGTGATTTTGTTTAAACAGCAATATTTATCACCTTATAACCATATACCTATTTCATCACTTCACAAAACTTAATTATGACAGGAAAAGATTTACAGAAACTAATTTTTAATAAATGGGGATGCTGTTATGATGTCCAACTATTACGGATTAAAGATAAAATTTATTTTCAAGTAATGTGGAAATATTTAGAACAAGCCTCTTTTCATTTCACCGAAACGGAATATTTTGATCATTTAGAGGGAATTGCTAACTATATCAACAGTTGGGGGGTTGTTGAGCAAGTGCAAAGGGGTATTTTAGACGCTAAAAATCGTCCTCGTTTAGGCAAAGCTGTTAGTATTTCTTTAGATTTAGGCGATCGCACTTCAGAATGGATTATTTAAGATTGAAAATAAAAAAGGAGAAGCATTATTAGATTTTCAGAATATTTTCGACTTAGAAAATTGGTTAACTAACTACAATTATAATAATACTAACAAGGTGGGCACAGCCCAAAATTTTTACTATGATTTACCCAAAAATCTAAGTTCAAACAATTAAATGTCAAGTCAATTTTAAACGAGGTGCAAGATCTGAGTCATACCTAAAACCTCGATCGCCAAGGGCGTTGCTGCGAGATCATTGAGATCATTCTACCATACTCTGGGTTTAAACTTACTATCATTTAAAATAACTACATTTTCCCCTGATTGAGCTAAGACATATAAACCTTTACGATAAGCATAATTACCAATATGCTCTGGTACAATCATTCCGGCTACTGCCCCTAAAGCATTCACATCTCGATAACGAGGCATTAATTCCTTAAATTTACCTAACCTCTCCAAATGCTCATCCACATCGGCTTGAGAAAGTTTACTTTTGACTTCCACTAAAATGGCTTCTATAAGCATTTTCAAGGAGAGAAGTGATAAAATTGACAATGTTTGATTAAATAATATCACTTCAAAAATTTATGTCTATGGACAATCAGCAAAATCAAACCAATTTAACTCAAAAAGTCAATAATTCACAAAATATAGTTCAAACACAAAGAGATTATCACACCGTATTTGAAGCTGAAAAAGAATTATTTAATACTTTAATGGCAATGTTACCCTCTTTACACACTAGGAGTTTTCCGGCTACGGCGAAATTAATTGATAATTGGATTGCTATTGCTGAATCCTCAAAAGATGCAAAAGCCTTACAGATAACTTTATCTCAAACCTTGAAAATAACCACAGAAACCGTCAAAGCCCAGATTAGCAGTTTGTTTATTTTTACGCCAACAGAAGAAATTTGTTACAACGTTAATATCAATAATTATGGTGATTTAGAATCAAATCCGCATCCACAAATTACCCTCAATCAAGGTTTAATTTCTTGGGTGAAAAAACATCGAACTATAGGTTTAATTAAAGATACTGAAAATGATTCACGGTGGAATCAAGTATCTGATAGTCCTTTTTTAATTCGTTCCGTTGTCAGTATTCCGTTATTTGCCCAAGGACAACTATTAGCTATCATCAGTTTTTGTCATCATGAATTAGATTATTTTCAAGATGAAATGATAGAATTAATTGAATTAACAGGGCAAACTATTAGTTTTATTATTGAAATAGCAGCTGTAAAAATTGAAAAAGCTACCTCAGAAATTCAGAAAAAACTCTTAGAAAATTTAGTTGAAGTAGCGCGATCGCCAATAAAAAAAGACTTATTAAAGCAAACTATAAGTCAAATTCTTGATTTAGCAGTAGATATTACCCATGCAGAAAAAGGTAGTATGTTTCTGTTAGAAAGAGGAGAAGAAAAAGTTATCGATGCCATCTTATCTCGCCGAGAATTACCTCCAAATGTTAGAGCAGCATTAATTGGTAAGGTATTTAAAGACGGTTTTGCCGGTTGGATTATTCGTCATAGAGAAGCAGGATTAATTGCTGATATTAAAGAAGATTCTCGTTGGACTACATTAGCTAATGATAATACAAATACTCGTTCCGCTATTGGTATTCCCATTAAAAGAGCTGATTCTATTTTGGGTGTAATTATTCTCGAACACTCTCAGGTTAATCATTTTAGCTGGGAAACTGTTAGTTTAATGCAAGTCACTGCCGATCAAATGGCATTGGTTATCGAAAATGCTTATCTATACTATGAAGTTCAACAATATGCCAGTACTTTAGATGAAGAGTTGCAAAAAGGTAGAGAAATGCAAAGAGATTTTCTACCTACTAATATAATTCAACCTGAAAACTGGGAAATAGAAGCCTTTTTAAATCCGGCAAAACAACTTTCAGGAGATTTTTATGATGTTTTTCCTATTGGTAACTATGTTGGTTTAGTTATTGCCGACGTTTGTGATAAAGGAGTGGGAAGTGCGATGTTTATGGCTTTAATGCGTAGTTTATTGCG
>NZ_VRZC01000073.1 GCF_016743215.1 Geminocystis sp. GBBB08 | reverse complement strand
GAATTAGGATTATCCATCGATTGGAGTAGAGAAGTTGCTACCTGTTCTCCTGAGTATTATAAATGGACACAATGGTTATTTTTACAATTTTTAGAAGCTGGACTTGCTTATCAGAAGGAAGCTGCGGTAAACTGGGATCCCATCGATCAAACAGTATTAGCTAACGAACAAGTGGACTCCGAAGGTTATTCTTGGCGTAGTGGTGCAAAAGTCGAGCGTAAACTATTAAGACAATGGTTTCTCAAAATTACCGATTACGCTGAACAACTGTTAGATGATTTACAACAACTACAAGGTTGGCCCGATCGAGTTAAAACTATGCAGGAAAACTGGATAGGTAAGTCTGTAGGAGCTTATTTAGAGTTTCCTGTTGTAGGAAGAGATGACAAAATAGCTGTGTTTACAACCCGTCCTGATACCGTCTATGGAGTCACCTATGTAGTATTAGCTCCTGAACACCCTTTAACTAAAGTGATTACCACTGAAGATAGAAAAGAAGCGGTAGAAGCGTTTATTGCAGAAGTAAGTGATGAGAGTGAGATCGATCGCACTGCTGAAGATAAACCCAAAAAAGGTATATTAACAGGGGGAAAAGCCGTCAATCCCTTTACTGGGGAAGAAATCCCTATTTTGATCGCTAATTATGTATTATATGAATATGGTACCGGTGCAGTAATGGGTGTACCAGCCCACGATGTGAGAGACTTTAAATTTGCTAAAGAGAATTATTTACCCATCAAAGTGGTAATTTTACCAGATGATGCAGATAACGCCGATATTTGCCTATTGGAAGCCTACACCGATTCAGGAATAATGATTAATTCTGGCGGATTTAATGGCATGGATTCAGTTAAGGGTAAAGAAGAGGTAATCAGATTGGCGGAAAATAATGATTATGGTAAAAAGCGTATTCAATATCGCCTTAGAGATTGGTTGATTTCCCGTCAACGTTATTGGGGTTGTCCTATTCCCGTCATTCACTGTAAAGATTGTGGTATAGTACCAGTACCTAGTTCAGATTTACCAGTAAAATTACCTGAAAACGTGGAATTTTCTGGACGGGGTGCTTCTCCTTTAGCTAAAATTGACGACTGGATTAATGTACCTTGTCCGAAATGTGGGAAATCGGCAAAAAGAGAAACTGACACTATGGACACCTTTATCGACTCTTCATGGTATTTTTTCCGTTATACTGACGCAACTAATCAAAATGAGCCTTTTAACTTCCATCAAGTGAATGATTGGATGTCAGTGGATCAGTATGTAGGTGGAATTGAACACGCTATTTTACATTTACTTTATTCTCGATTTTTTACAAAAGTAGTGCGTGATCGAGGTTTGGTTAATGTTGATGAGCCTTTCAAGCGTTTATTAACTCAAGGTATGGTGCAAGGATTAACGTATAAAACTCGTCAAACTGGTAAATATCTTACCGTAGATCAGATTATTTATCAAAATGGTGAGTGTCGGGATAAAGAAACAAATGAACCAGTTGCTACTTTTTATGAAAAGATGTCCAAATCTAAATATAATGGTGTTGATCCTCAAGTAGTTTTATCTAAATATGGGGCAGATACGGCAAGAATGTTCATTTTATTTAAAGCACCTCCAGAAAAAGATTTAGAATGGCAGGATGCGGATGTTGAAGGACAATTTCGCTTTTTAAATCGAGTTTGGTTATTAGTAAATGAGTTTTTTGATAATCCCAATTCACCTAAAAATAAAACCTTTGATAAAAATGCTTTAAGTAAGGAAGAAAAAGACTTAAGACGAGCAATTCATACTGCTATTAAAGAAATTTCTGAAGACTTAAACGGCGATTATCAGTTTAATACTGCGGTATCAGAATTAATGAAATTAAGTAATGCTTTGCGAGATACTAATATTAAAAATTCTCCCGTTTTTAGGGAAGGCATTGAAACTTTAATTTTACTTTTAGCACCTTTTGCACCTCATATTAGTGAAGAATTATGGCAGTTATTAGGTAATAGTGAATCAGTGCATTTACAATCATGGTTAACTTTAGTTAATGATGCTTTAGTTGTGGATGAAATTACCTTAGTTATTCAGATAATGGGTAAAACTAGAGGCACGATTTCTGTCCCGGCTTCTGCTAATAAAGAGGAGTTAGAAAACTTCGCTAAAGAATCTGATATTGCTAAAAAATATATCGCTGATAAAACTATCAAAAAAGTAATTGTTGTGCCAAATAAATTAGTAAATTTTGTGGTAAGTTAGCCCCAATCTTTAGGAATTAGGAATTTTTTAGCTATCAGTTATCAGCTATCAGCTATCAGCTTTGACGGTATAGTAAGATTTACAGATTTATTTTTTAATAGACACGAGTGCAAAATAAAAATTAAAATCTATTTTAGGTGAGAAATTATCAATTTTAATAACTATTGCCTGAAAAATTTAGAATTTAGAATTTAGAATGAAGATTTTACCATTGCCTATTGCCCATTGCCCATTGCCCATTACCGCAACTTCTGCAAGAAGTCTAATCTTTAATTCTTCACCAATGATTTAGGATTGCTATATATGTTTTTGCATAGAAGTTTGATCACCAAAGGTGGTGCAGCGCGATCGTTGTGCCTTGATCGGCTCATGAATAAATGGCTTTAGCCATCACTACAAACTTGATTTATAACTCTACAAATTCCTCAATCCTATGACTAACTATTATTTATTTTGCCAACTTCCTAATCCCATTACCGATCCCGTTGCTGTATTTTTAATAATGATGGGAGTATTATTGATTGCCCCCATTTTATTTGAGAAAATTAAACTACCCGGTATCGTTGGCTTAATTGTAGCAGGAATTATTGTGGGACCTCACGGCTTAGGATTATTAGCTAGAGATAAGACTATTATTCTTTTTGGTACAGTTGGATTATTATTTTTAATGTTCATGGCTGGATTAGAAACCAGTTTAGATGACTTGAAGGAAAATGGTGATAAAGCAACGATTTTTGGATTAAGTACTTTTGCCGTACCGATGATTTTAGGCATGGGGGCAATGTTGTTTATCGGTTATGATCTTTTAGCGGCGATTTTAGTGGCTTCTTGTTTTGCCTCTCACACTCTTTTATCTTTACCTATTGTCAGTAAACGAGGTTTGATGCGCACTCCGATGATGACAATAACTTTAGGAGGCACTTTAATTGTCAATATTTTAGCTCTTTTAGTATTGACTATAGTCGTCAGAGCTAGTGAAGGAGGTTTAAGTCTTGGTTTTTGGTTATTTCTAATTCCTTCTTTAGCTATTTATACCTTTGCAACTCTTTTCGGTGTGCCAAAATTGGGTAGATGGTTTTTTCGGACTTTTGGAAGAGATGAAGGGGCAGAATTTACTTTCGTCGTCCTAACTTTGTTTGTGGTTTCTTATGCAGCAAAATTAATTGACATTGAACCCATTATAGGCGCTTTTTTGGCAGGAATTAGTATTCGACCTCTGATTCCACAACTTAGCCCTTTGATGAATAGAATCCAATTCATTGGCAATACTTTATTTATTCCTCTATTTTTGCTTTCCGTAGGGATGTTAGTTAATCCGAAAACTTTAATCAGTGAACCTCGATCTTTTGTAGTTTCTGGTGCTATGATCGTAGTTTCCATCGTGGCTAAATTTATCCCGGCGTGGGGAGTGGGTAAATATTTTAACTTTTCCTTCTCTAATACTATGGTGATGTTTGGTTTATCTGTCGCTCAAGCGGCTTCAACTTTAGCTGCTATTACCGTTGCTTTTCAAATCAATTTAGTGGATGAGTTAACGGTTAATGGTACGATCGCCATGATCTTAGTTACTTGTATTGTATCTCCTTGGGTAACAACAAAATGGGCAGATCAAATTAAAGCCGAAGAATCTTCCCCTTCCGAAACTCTCGACATCAAAGATAATGGGGAAGAAGTTGAACAAAAACCTCCCGTTTATCGAGTAGTTGTACCAGTAGCAAATCCTAATACAGAGGATAACTTATTGAATCTCGCCTTATTATTAGTCAATGCCACCAAAGGGAAACTATTTCCTTTACATATTCTCACCGATGTTAATGGCATAATTCCAAAAGGCGAAAAAATCCGTCAAGCACAGCTATTAGAAACGGCAGAAATGATTGCCCATGCTACTTCTACCGATGTCAAAAGTGTTGCCAGAATTGAAAGTTCGATCGATCAAGGTATTCTTCATGTGTATCAAGAATGTGATGCTAATATCATCATTTGCGGTTGGAAAGGTTTTTCTAGTTATAAAGATAATTTTTTTGGCAGTATCATTGACAATGTTATCCAAAAAGCTCCTATACCTGTTTTAATAGCACGTTTTACCGAACCCATAAAAACTACCCAAAGGGTTGTACTTGCTATCTCCGATTTTCAGTATAATTCCTCTAGCTTTGTCGAAGCCTTAATTTTAAGCAAAATTTTAGCTAATGAGCTACAAGCCAACCTACATATTTTATTAGTATCTTCTCGTGCTTCATCTATTGTAGTTGATAATCGTCTAACTGGACTTTCTTTTCAACAATTAAAAGGTAATTTTACTCGTCGAGTTTTACAAGAAATGCAACCAGATGATTTGTTATTATTAATGGCTATAGAAAATTATAAAGTAGTTGGTACTTCTACATTAGGCTCTATTCCTGAAGCTATCGCTCGTAACTACAGACAAGTTTCTATGATGATAATTTGTTTAAAAAGCAGTAAAAGCAATGAAGAATAGAGTTAGGTTTCTGTTAACACTCAAAAATTCTTTGCTCTTTGCCAGTAATTTTCTGACGCAATGAAATCATGAAGACGAAGGAAATTGAGAGCCGAATGAATTTTTATGCCTTCTTGACTTATATAAGCAACTTCTGCCATATTTTGATCAGGGGAATTATCTGGTACTCTTGCTACTAAATCTGCAATTCTTAATTGAGTCGCTTCTAATTTTAACGTCATAATTAATCCCTGACGATTTCCCATATAACCAGCATGGGCAATACCTCTTAATGTACCCCAAATAAAGACATCCCCACTAGCTAAAATTGTTGCCCCGGGGTTAACATCTCCTAATACAATTACCGAACTAGGATGACAAATTTCGACACCTGATCTAATGGTATTTTTAAGGTATAAAGGTTCGGCTAAATCTTGAATTTTTGGGATTTCTTCACTACTGATTAAACTATCTGTCACGGTTTCTTGTTGTACAGAATATCCCGCACTAGAAGCTGCTACCGCCGTTTGTCTTCGCCTAGTGATAATTAAATCAAGGCTTAAGCCAATTTGCTCAAAAATACCTTTTAATTCACTTATTTGTCTAGTATCTAATAGGCGATCATAACTTTGCAAGTGAGTTTTTGTACCTAATGACCAAGATTTATCGATTTTTTGTAATCTAATTTTAAAATCATCTAAAATTCTTTGCCATTGATTTGGTTCAGTTTTATTGACAGATGGTAAACTAACGATTACAATTTTCCCTTTTTTAGTAAGATTAATTTGTTCTTTACTACTTAAAGGTTTAAGGGCGGATAATTCCCTTTTATCCTCTAAAATTTCTGACTCAGTCACTATTTTGTCCTCTAAAAAACTTGTTAACGATCAATTAAATATTACCGTTTGTTCACCATTGATCACTCTACCAATAATATTAGTTTCAAGATCATAATGATTAAAATGTTTCATCACCGATTCTGCGTTATCCTCCCTCACTATCACCACAAAACCCACCCCTAAATTAAAAGTATTTAACATCGCTTCTTGATTAACATTACCTGTTTTGGCTAACCATTGAAAAATCGGCGGAATACTCCAACTATTTAAGTTTACTTCTATAGCTTTATCTTTCGGTAAACAACGAGGTAAATTTTCAGGAATGCCTCCTCCCGTAATGTGTGCCATTGCTTTAATGTCTAGCCCCGATTTTAAAGCCTCTAATACTGGTTTTACATAAAGACGAGTGGGAGTTAAGCAACTTTCCCCTAAGGTTTTTCCCCCTAACTCTGAGGGTTGATAATCCCAACTTAATCCTCTGGTGTTTATAATTTTTCTGACTAAGGAAAATCCGTTACTATGAATTCCACTACTACTTAAGGCGATCGCCACATCTCCTAATTGAATTTTCTTTCCGTCTAAAATTTTACTTTTTTCCACTATTCCCACACAAAAACCAGCAATATCGTATTCTCCCTGTTGATAAAATCCAGGCATCTCTGCTGTTTCTCCCCCCAATAAAGCACAACCACTTTCTTTACAACCGATAACAATTCCATTAATAACCTGTGCTAATTGATTACTGTCTAATTTCCCCGTTGCCAGATAATCTAAAAAGAATAAAGGTTCAGCACCACAAGTAAGAATATCATTAACGCACATCGCCACTAAATCAATACCAACAGTGTCATGACAATTTAATTCATGGGCAATTTTTAACTTTGTGCCTACCCCATCAGTGCCTGAAACCAAGACAGGCTGTTGATAACCCGTTGGTAATTCAAAACAACCACCAAAACCGCCTAAACCGCCTAAAACCCCCACACGATAGGTACTAGAAACATTATCAGTAATTTTTTTGACAAATTCTCTACCTGCTTCTACATCAACTCCAGCCTCTTTATAATCCATATTCGATTCTAACCTTAGATAAGTTTTCTAAATATAAATAATTTTATCCTTTAAACTGATCAAATTTTCTTATGATATTTTACTACTCGAAATTGATCATTTTGCTACAAAAATTATCTTACCATTATTGAATTTGAGCAAAAAAAAATTATAAAGTTGAGGTAATCTTTTTAAGAATTGAGATTTTGATCAAGAGAAAAATTTAACCTATTGAAAAGGTAATAAGCCCTTAATCGATGAAAAAATAACTAAGTACAATTATTTAAGTATTAAGATAATCTTTGTTCTCAAAAAACAGATCCCTACTCTTGAAATTAAAAATTCTTTTTACTTACATCTGTTTTTAACTTTTTATTTTGCTCTTAATGATTAGTTTTTTAAAAGATAAATGCCTTGATGAAAAAATAACAAACTTTCAATTATGACAATAAATTTTAGTTTTGTCAACAATAATAACCAATGATAATACTACACAATGGTACTAATAAGAAATAGTGAACCATTAAATAAAATCAGTATGTTAATTTAGTTTAAGTTAAAAAGCAAATATGCTTAAATATTAAATTTTTACTACGAGGAGTAAACAAAGGAACACTTAATTTAATAAGATTTTTATCCTAAATTACTAGAAAAATTATGCGTAACAACACTTGGAAAAAAGCTGTAATCTCGGCTTTAACAACAATAGTAGGATTAACATTCACCGGATTGTTTTTTAGCTCTACCGTCAAAGCTGACAATTACCAACCACAAGATGAGACTGCATTATCATCAGTAAATAATGTGATGGCAAAAAATTATATCGCCCCCATACAAGAATTTCTTACCGTCAAACTCTATCCCCACCAATTCAAAAATCGTAACGCCGTTACCCTTCATTTTCAAAATATACCCTTATTAACATTTTTAGATACTTCTGATCATAGTGCTTTAGAAAGTGCCACAAAATTAGCTTTTCGTTTAGATCAATTGTCCCAACAATCTATTGACGCAAATCAAATCAATCTCAGTTGGAATCCTAACACCAAAGACTATTCTCTCAAATTTCAGGAAGAAGAATTAGTCAGAATTAACCAAAATATTATTTTGCCTGATAGTACTAAAAATGTAACCAATGACGCTTTACAAGCTACCAATCGCCTTCGCAGATTAATGGGGAATGCGGCACCTTTAACGGTAGTTCAGAATAAAGTGATAATTACTACTGATGATGATAAAATTAACTCATTTATAGGGGTTAAAAGTTTCCGAAAAGCGGCTCAAGGAATAGCATCTTGGTATGGACCAGGATTTCATGGACGCAGAACCGCCAGTGGTGAGAGATATAATCAACACGACTTTACGGCGGCCCATCGTAGCCTCCCTTTTGGAACAAGAGTTCAAGTCACTAATTTGAGAAATGGGCGTTCGGTAGTAGTGAGAATTAATGATCGAGGTCCTCATGTGCGAGGGCGTATTCTCGACTTATCAGCCGGAGCGGCAAGAGCCATCGGAGTCAAAAATACTGGTGTTGCACCTATTGTGTTTCAAGTAGTTGCATATTAAAACACCAAATTATGATTACGCTCCAGAAGCATCTAAGTTTACTAGGGAAGGTAAGCAATAGGCACTCTTGCAATGGGCAATGGTAAATTCTCAATTCTCAATTCTTAAGAGTTTCTTTGATTTTTGACTAATATTAAACAATGTAAGTTAAATGTTTCTTAGCGTAATTATTTAATGGAATTAAGTAAAGCATCTTTATTATTCGGTTTTGACGATTTTAATAGTTTCTTGTTTTGTGAACAAATAGGGAATAAAGATCAGGAAAAGAAACCACCAAAGACAGATTAAGGTGAAAAACAAAGCTGTTAGCCAGATTAACTGAAACAAGAGCCAACTTCCTGTGATAATCCCTATTCCTGTCAGCAGAATTGACCAAGGTTGACACCACCAAGGCTTGTGCTTCCAGATTGATGACGATGACATAGTTACTTCTATTTAGTGCGTTACTTAATTTATTTAGGAAAGATAAATAATTTGGCGGTTAAAAAATAACCTGATAAACTCGGCCATAACTCCAAATTTGTTGATAATAATTATGACTAACTTTATCAGCATCATCACAAAGTTGATTAATAGCAATACCATTATTTCCCATTTCTTTCCCCGAACTATGAATATAACTGTTATCACCTAAATATAAAGCTACATGAGTTACTCGTTTAATGCCAAAAAAGATTAAATCTCCGGGTATTAACTCTTGACGGCTAATTCTCTGGGTAAAGACTTCTTGTTGATAAGAGTCTCTGGGAAGCCACACCCCAACACTAGCGAAAGCTGATTGTATTAAACCTGAACAATCATAATTAGGTGCTACTGTCCCACCCCAAAGATAATAATTAGGAGTATTCATCGCTTGATGAGTAAATTCAATTACTTGAGGTATTAAACTAGCTATTTTCCCTGCCGAAATCCTTATGGGAGAATAAGGTTTAACGGCTGGTTGTAAATATTTTAAATCTTTAATCGATAACCATCCCCTATAGTTATCTTCAGACAAACAAACTTCGATCGCCTGATGAACCGATGATGACGAGATAATTTTTAATTGTCTGCCTTGTTTTGCTTGGGTAGCTAATTCCCCTGAATCAGATTGTACATATAAATTTAAGTTTTCTAAACAAAAATATTCCCCTGAATCAGACTTAGGTAATAAATCAAAGATAGTCATTAATGTTCGATATAATAAGAGATGAGTGATAAATAATGAGTAATTTATAGTTGTAGAATAACTCTTTTGCCCCGTAATTTCTAACTCCTAATTCTTAATTCTAAATTATGGCTTTTTTTTCCCCTGATGAAACTTTAACTAATCAAGCTCAAAATATTCTTAAGGCTACATGGCAAGAATTTCCGACATTAGCCAAAAATCAAATAGCTTTAACATGGATTGTCTATGATCAACCAGTTATAGTCAATACAGGCGGTGCTTTATCCCCTGAAGAATTTTGGCAATACCCTTTACCAGGTTTTAGTTATCGTGGGGAAGAAAAAATTTATCCAGCAAGTATTGTTAAACTTTTTTATCTAGTGGCCATAGAAGAATGGTTACATAGTAACATGGTTTCCGAATCTTCAGAATTAAATCGAGCAATTAGAGATATGATTGTCGATTCTAGCAATGATGCCACCAGTTTAATTGTTGATGTATTAAGTGGTACAACTTCAGGAGCAACATTGGCGATCGGACCTTTTGAAACATGGAAGTATCAGAGAAATATTGTTAATCGTTACTATCAATCTTTAGGGTGGGAAGAATTAGATACTATCAATGTTAATCAAAAAACATGGTGTGATGGTCCTTATGGCAGAGAAAGAATGTTTGTGGGAGAAATTTATGATAATCGGAATATGTTAACCACCAATGCCGTTGCCAGATTATTTCACAGCATTATTGGCGGTATCGCCGTTTCCTCTTCTGCTTCTCAAAAAATGATGGATTTGTTAAAAAGAGATGTGCGTAAAAAAACTTTAAATGATCATCAAGAAGAAAATCAAATAAATGGTTTTTTAGGGCAAAGTTTACCAAATAATGCTAATTTATGGTCAAAAGCAGGTTGGACATCAAAAGTACGTCATGATTGTGCTTATATCGAAATTCCTGATCATAAACCCTATTTATTGATTGTATTTACTGAAGGAGAAGAAAACAGTAGAAATCGTCATCTTATTCCTTTTATTTCCGCCAAATTTGCTAATTTATAGTAATAAATGGGCAAAAGGGAAAAGGCAGAAATCACACTGAATTTAAGCCTCCAGTAATGGATTATTTTATTCAAAACATAACATGGTGAATTGTTAAAAGATAAGTTATGATAGAGAATGTTGTGTTTATATGTAACTTAATATTTAAGTATAGTTTAAATGGCTAAAAAATCAATGATTGCACGGGAAACAAAACGTGCCAAGTTAGTAGCTAAATATGCCAAGAAAAGAGCAGAATTAAAAGAACAAATTCATCAAGCTAGTGATCCTTTAGAAAAATTTGAATTACAACGTAAATTCCAAAGATTGCCCTTGAATAGCTCTCCCCATCGTCAACGTAATCGTTGTTGGGTGACAGGAAGACCTAGAGGTTACTATCGTGATTTTGGATTATCTCGTAATGTTCTCAGAGAATGGGCTCATGAAGGTTTGTTACCTGGTGTAGTTAAATCTAGTTGGTAATCTTAAAGGTTAACTCCCCTTAATCCTCTAGATGGTAGAGTTGATGGGTGGTATTATCCACCGCACCTCTCTATTAAATCTGGACGTGCGACTTTGACCGCATCTAGCTTCCGACTTAATTAGGGCTTGATTATTAGAGTCGATGTGTTTATTGCTAAACTGCACCTCTCCTTCAGAACCGTGCATGCAACTTTCACCGCACACGGCTCCTTGTATTCGACAAAAAACATAAGATTAGCTTATGAAAATGAAAAAAATAGAAAAAATAAAGAAATAAATAGAGAAAGAATAGTAATAGAATAGGAGTAATTCCATTCGCCGATAACACCTGAAAAAGTTATTTGATAGATGTATATTTGTCTATAAAATTATAAACTCTATTATATTAACTGAGGTTACGCAAAGGAAAATATTTGAGATTGAAAACTTTTTTGCCCGATTAAAACAATTAAGAAAATATCAATCAAAATATGAGATATTACGTTACTTTGTTTGATAGTAATTACTTGACTCGTGGATTAGTAATGTATAGGTCTTTATTACGAAATGAAAAAGATTTTCATCTTTGGGTTATTTGTTTTGATGACTTAATGTATAAAATTCTAACGAAAATGAATCTGGAAAAAGTGACTTTAGTTCTTCTAAATGAAATTGAGGATGAAAGACTTTTAGCATTCAAATCCACTCGCCCTAGAATAGAATACTTTTTTACTTGTGCACCTGCTTCTATTTTATACGTTTTCAACAATTTTCCAGAGGTTGAAACTGTTACTTATTTAGATGCTGATTTAATGTTTTTTTCGCCCCTTGAACCTATTTTTAAAGAAAATCCAAACGCCTCAATATTCTTAACTGAACATCGTTTCTTCTCATGGTATCAAGAACCAGAGCAGAAATATGGTCGCTTTAATGTACAGTTTATGATGTTTCGTCGTAATGATTCAGGGTTAACTGCTCTTAATTGGTGGTTTGAAAAGTGTCTTGAGTTACGTTATGAGTCAGACGAAGATAATTATGGAGATCAAAAGTGTCTTGATGATTGGCAAGAACGTTTTGATGGAGTTCATGTGGTGCAAAGTTTAGGGGCCGGATTAGCTCCTTGGAATGTGTCACAATATTCCCTTCAACAACAAGAAGATCAAATTTTTATCGAAACAGAGCCACTAATTTTTTATCATTATTCAGGTTTCAGAATTTATGGGGATAAATGGGTTTACTTACCTCTATATTGTCCTCTTAGAATTAGCAAAAATATCAAAAACTTGATCTATAAGCCCTATTTAAAAGAAATGAAAAAAGTTTATCAAGACATAAAAAAAATAGATAGCAATTTTGATAAAGGAATTGAAAATATTTTTTTTCCTCTAAAACCTTCAGACCATTGGCACAACCGATTTATGTTATTTTTAAAAGAAATATATAAAGGAAGATATTATTTATACTCCGTAGGGAAATAATTTGAGCTTTGAAATTGGGTGCTTATGCAAGGAGTAAAAGTTAAAATATACAATAAGTAAGTGAGTAAAATTAACTGTGCATTTTATTTTTCTGAAACCTTTCTTTGCTAACAATGCAAGGCAAGAGGTTTAAACCCCTTGTTACCCCTTGCCCCTGTACAATTAATTTTGCATGAGTACTTAATTAACTTAAAAATTGTTTAAAATTGATCCTTTGTTCCTGATAACAAGTTTTTTCTAGTTTGTCTAATAAGTATTAATGTTCTAATTCAAGATCTTATTATGATGGAAATCAACCAATTTTATCAAAGTAAAAAAGTAGTTATTACCGGTGGTTTAGGTTTTATTGGTAGTAATCTTGCTATTCGCTTAGTAGAATTGGGAGCTAATGTTACTTTGGTAGATTCCATGATTCCTGATTATGGGGGGAATTTATTTAATATCGAACCCATCAAAGATCGAGTAAAAATTAACTTTTCCGATGTAAGAGAGCCTTATAGTCTAGAATACTTAATCAAAAATCAAGATTATCTATTTAATTTAGCCGGTCAAGTAAGCCATATTGATAGTATGATCGATCCCCTAACGGATCTTGATATTAATACAAAAGCTCAGGTATTTATCCTAGAAGCCTGTCGTAAATTTAATCCAGCTATTAGAGTAATTTTTGCTAGTACTCGCCAACTTTACGGAAAACCTCAATATTTACCCGTAGATGAACGACATCCGTTATATCCCACCGATGTTAATGGTATTAATAACATGGCTGGTGAAGCTTATCATACTCTTTATCATAATATCTATGATCTGAATACTGTTTCTTTACGTCTCACTAACACCTATGGGCCTAGACAACTTCTAAAACACGATCGCCAAGGTTTTATTGGAGTGTTTATCAGACAAATTATTCAAGGTGAGAAAATTAGAATTTTTGGTGATGGGCAACAAATTCGAGATATGAATTATGTAGATGATGTTGTAGAGGCTTTATTAAGGGCTGGTGCTAAACAAGAATGTTTCGGACAAGTCTATAATTTAGGTGGTTCAGAACCAATTAATTTGTTAAATTTAGTCAAATTATTGATCGAGTTAAATGGTAGTGGTGAATATGAAGTAATACCTTTTCCACCAGAAAAAAAACGCATTGATATAGGTGATTATTACGGTGATTATCGCAAATTTTGGCAAATGACAGGTTGGCAACCAAAAATATCTCTTTGTGAAGGTTTTGCAAAAATATTGGCTTATTACAAGGAAAATTTATCTTTGTATTTAAGTTAAATATTAAAATATTTATGAGATTAGTAGTTACAAAAATGCAAATTCCTTTTGGTAATTTAAAAAGACAATATCAAAATCTTAAAGAATCTATTGATAACGCCACTCAAAATGTTTTCGATAGTGGTTGGTTTATTTTAGGTAAAGAAGTTCAAGAATTTGAAACTAATTTTGCTAATTATTGTGGGGCTAATTTTGCGATCGCAGTTGGCTCTGGTACGGAAGCATTACATTTATCTTTAATTGCTTGTGGAATAAAGACGGGGGATGAAGTCATTACGGTATCTAATACTTGTGTACCAACTTTATCGGCGGTAACTTTTGCTGGTGCTTTGCCTATTTTTGTTGATATTAATGAACAGACTTACACTATTGATCCTAGTTTAATTGAAAGCAGAATTACTGACAAAACTAAGGCTATTATTCCTGTTCATTTGTATGGTCAATGTGTTGATATGAAACCCATTCTTGACATTGCACAGAAACATAATTTATTTGTTATAGAGGATTGCGCCCAAGCAGTAGGAGCAAAATATCAAGATAAAATGGCTGGTACAATCGGTCATTTAGGTGCTTTTAGTTTTTATCCGAGTAAAAATCTAGGTGCTTTTGGTGATGGTGGTTTAATTTTAACCAATGACTCCAAATTAGCCGAAACCGTGGCAAAGTTGCGTAATTATGGTCAAGAAAATCGTTATTATCACAGTATAAAGGGTTTTAATAGTCGTTTAGATGAACTTCAAGCCGCTATTCTTAATGTTAAGTTACCTTTACTTAATAGTTGGAATGAAAAAAGAAGAGCGATCGCCAAACGTTATACCGAAGTTTTTTCGCCTTTAGGCATAATTTGTCCCACAGAAGCGTTAAATTGTTATCATACCTATCATCTATATGTAATCAGAGTTAAAAACCCCTCACGGTTTCAAGAATTATTAAAAGAGAAGGGAATAGATACTATTATTCATTACCCAATTCCCGTACATTTACAACAATCTTATGGTGAATGTCGTCATCAAAGTTCCTATTTACCAATTACAGAAAAATTAGCCCAAGAAATCGTCAGTTTACCTTTATATCCTGAACTCACAGAATTAGAAATTGAGTATATTATCAAAACAGTTACTGATATTTATCAACAATTAAGTTAAAAAATATGAAAAGCATTTTGGAAGATTTGACTCCTCCTCTTCTTTGGCGTACTGTAAAAAGAATAGTTAGCATTTTAGAAAAACCAGAATGGCAATATATTCCTGAAGGTTGGGAAGCACAAAAAAAAGACTCGAATATCAAAGGATGGAATGTAGAATCAGTTTTAGAAGCCTATCAAAAAATGTGGGCAAGGTTTGTGGAAAATCTTGAGGGAACTTTACCTTTAGCAATTTCTCCTGAATGGTATTGTTCTAAACGGGATAATTTAATTTTTCACAATATGATCATGACTTATGGTTATGTTTTAACTTTTTGTACTAGAAATAAATCATCTATTTCAATGTTAGATTGGGGAGGAGGAATAGGTCATTATTATCTGCTAAGTAAAAAATTATGCCCTGATTTACAAATAAATTATCACTGTAAAGATTTACCAGTTTTAGCAGAATATGGTCAAACTTTATTTCCAGAAGCTCATTTTTATTCTGATGAAAGTTGTTTAAATCAAAAGTATGATTTCATTTTCGCTAGTTGTTCTTTACATTATTCAGAAGATTGGCAATCAATCTTAAAAGCATTAGCAGAAGCAACACAAGAGCATTTATTCATTACCCGACTACCAGTAATTTATCAAGTTTCTTCCTATGTTATGATTCAACGTGCTTATAAATATGGATATGATACTGAATATTTAGGTTGGTGTCTTAATAAAGATGAATTTATTAGATGTGCCACTAATTGTGGATTAAAATTAATTCAAGAATTTTACAACGGGGAAAACCCTGATATTCTCAATGCCCCAGAATCTTGTCAATATATGGGTTTTTTATTCAAAAAAATTGTTTAATCTAAACTACCTTCTGTGATCTTACGAATAACTCTAGCTGGATTTCCTGCTACAATTATCATCTCTAAAACATCTTTTGTTACTACTGAACCCGCACCAACTATTGATCCTTTTCCAAGGGTAACTCTTGTGAGAATTAATGAATTAGCCCCAATCCAAACACCATCACAAATAGTTACTGGAGCATTACCAACATTCTCTAGATCTGGAAAGACATGGATACCTTTTGAACTTCTAATACAATCTTGAAAACGTTGTTTTGGCGAAATAGGATGACTATATAACAAGTGTGATTTATTTTCAGGTGTGAGAACTTAGTTTGACAAAAGAGGGCTAAATTGAAAGTTGTTTGATGACTCTTTGAAAAGGGAAAGAACTATCTAAGGCTTGGGATAAAATTAATGAACCCTGAATAGAGATCGCAATATCTTCGGCTTTTTCCTTTGCCAATAATTCATCAATTCCTGTTTCCATAAATACTTTAGTCATTTCTTCAATCCAAACCAAAAATAAGGCTTTGACTTGATCATGAAATAAATCACGAGTTGATCCTAATAATAAAATAGCAAATAAGCAGGGTTGTGCTCCTCCTTCATAAAGTTCTAATAAGCGATCGCCCATCAATCTTAACTTATCTTGACAATCTCCTTGTTGCCGTAAAGGTGGAAGAATATATGTCAATAACCATTGTTGTAGATAATCTAACACTGATTTTACCATGTCATCTTTTCCACCAGGAAAGTGGTGATAAAGACTAGCTTTTCCTAAACCAGTCGCTGTCGAGATTTTTGACAAAGTTGCTCCATCATAGCCGTACTGTCGAAACAATTTTAATAAACAAGGGATATAAATTTCTTTTGCCATTCTTTCTTTACCAAATTTAATTACTCCTTGACATTGTACCAAATGTTCGGTAGGATATGTAAATATACCGAACGCTCGGTATAAAAAACTAATTTAAAAGAAAATGAAAAATTACCCTCAGAAAAAAAATTGAGCCTCAGAAAAAGACTTAATCTGTGAAATAGTTTTCATGTTACCTGTCGAACGTGAATTATTACCATTGAATTGTTTTTTAAGGGATAACTTATATTTAAAAAAGGAGAATTAACCGATGATTAAACTATATGGTCACGAACTTTCAGGAAATAGCTATAAGGTAAAGTTAATGTTAGCTTTACTAAATTTACCTTATGAATGGATTAAAGTTGATTTAATGGTGGGGGAACATAAACAACCTCAATTTTTAGCTTTAAATCCCTTTGGGCAAGTACCTCTTTTAGTAGATGGAGAAACAATCTTAGCGGATGCCCAAGCAATTTTAGTCTATTTAGCAAGACAATACGGCAATGAACAATGGTTGCCTTTAGATGCCTTGTCTCTAGCTAAAGGGATTCGTTGGCTTTCTACTACCGCCGGAGAAATTCGTCAAGGAGTAGAATCCGCAAGGCTTTATCATTTATTTAAAGCGACAAGTATTAATTTAGATCGTGCTAATCAAAAAGCGGAGTATATCTTGACACAACTTAACAATCATCTTTGTAATCGAGAATGGTTAGAATTAAACC
Organism: Geminocystis sp. GBBB08; assembly: GCF_016743215.1. Taxonomy (GTDB): domain Bacteria; phylum Cyanobacteriota; class Cyanobacteriia; order Cyanobacteriales; family Cyanobacteriaceae; genus Geminocystis. The sequence goes on along the minus strand of NZ_VRZC01000073.1, from coordinate 683 downwards.
ATCCTACCATTGCTGATGTGGCAGTTTTTCCTTATGTTGCCCTTGCTTCAGATGGTAAAATTGATCTCACCCCTTATCCTCATGTCTTAAGCTGGATCGATCGTGTTAAAAGTTTTCCCCATTTTGTCAGTATGATTGGGATTGATAATTAATGAGGAATGAGTAATGAGTAATAAACAATTAATTATTTAATTATTTAGAGGATACAATGCCCAGAAAATTTGGAGAAATAGCTTTTACTCCTGAAGTTAAAGCAGCACAAGCCGAAAGAGGTTCAAGGGAAACCTATGAACGCTATATCAGTAATGGGGCAACGAATGATAAGATTACCCCTCAGTTAAAAGAATTTATCGCTGAAATAGACGGCTTTTATTTAGGTACAGTGCAATCTAACGGCTATCCCTATATTCAGTTTCGAGGCGGTGAAAAAGGTTTTTTACAGGTGTTAGATGAGAAAACTTTAGGCTTTGCTGATTATTCGGGTAATTTGCAATATATCACCATTGGTAATTTGTCATCAGGAGATAAGGCTTTCATTTTTTTAATGGATTATCGTCATCGTAAACGAATAAAAATTTGGGGTAAAGCTAAGTATATTGAGGGGGATGAGGTATTAATTGAGCGTCTTCGCACTTCTGATTATCCTGCCAAAATTGAACGAGTTATTCTCTTTGAATTAGAAG
>NZ_VRZC01000072.1 GCF_016743215.1 Geminocystis sp. GBBB08 | reverse complement strand
GTAATAAACCATGACTAGCTAACCATACTAACTCAGTTTTTAAAGAATGTTGTTGTAAATCAGCTTGTTTTTGAGCAGTTTGTACGGAAATAATAACATCTCCAAGAGTAACAGTATCCATGAAATCATGATCAGGAAAATCCGCTTCCAAGGCGGCAAAAGTTAACACATCCGTTGGTTGATTTTTATGGCGAAATTGTGCGTTTAAATTTTGAATTTCTTGATCATTTGTTAATAAAAGACTTATTTCGTAGGTTTTATCTTCATCTAAGTCAATATCAAGAAGACTCAACCATTTTTCAAACCATTTTTGCCATTGTGATTCACTTATGGGTGATTTTTGATTATTTTCACTAAAAAACAAATCTTCTACATAAAGATCAAGTTGATATTTTTTCATAAATTTTGAGGAATGAGGAATGAGGAATGAGGAATGAGGAATGAGGAATGAGGCAAGATGTTTATTCCACAATTATTAATTATCAATTATTAAATCTCTCCGTCGCCGACAACAATTTGTTTAAGAGTAGTGAAGGTTTCGAGACTAATTAACCCCCGACGATTTCCTTTTTGGTTAGATATACCTAAGAATACTGAATTACTGCCTTGCAAATAACGATAAAAACGGGGAGAAGAATTAATATAAACTAAAGCACTATCAGTTTCCATGGCAAACATACGCCCTTCTTGATAAGAGTCTGTCACTAAACAATCTGCATGACCACTACTATTTTCATTAATCCAGGCGATCGCCTCATTTAAGTTATCGACAAAACGAAAAGCTATGGTTTTATCTAAGAAAGGTTGACTCCATTGATGAGGTTTAATCAGAGTTAAATATTCAGGAAATTCTGTCACTAAAGATTTATCCCCCACAAGGTTAAATTTTTGCTCGGTGAGATGATTAAATAATCTGACAATAGAATTAGATTTTTGATGCTTATTAATTAATACTTTTTCAATAGCGTTAACAGGATCAGGCGTAGTATTATAGCTATCAACAACAATATGGCGAACTAGATCTAAATCATGAGATAATGACCAATATAAATAACAATTACCCATAGCGGATTTTAACACCGGAGCTATAGCCATTTGAGTAACTTTGTGAACTAAACTGGGTCTGCCATAGGGGATAATGAGATTAAGATATTGATCTTGGGTTACTAATTCTTCGATAGAGTAACCTTCTTCCGTGGGTAAAGATTGTACACAAAAATGAGGAAAATTAGTTTCTTCTAAGGCAACTTGTAAAACTTGAGCAATAATTGTATTCGTATTACTAGCTTCACTACTTCCCCTCAAAATTAAACTATTTCCAGTTTTGATAGTTAATCCGGCAGTAATAATTGCTAACTCTGGTAAAGCTTCATAAACTAAAGCAATGACACCTAAAGGCATTAACTGAGAATAATTTTGGCAATAAGTGATTTGATAAGGAGAATTAATAACTTTTTGAAAAGGATCAGGTAAATCTGCTAAAGTTTCTAATATTTCAACGGTGGATTTGAGTCTTTGAGGAGTTAATTTAAGCCACTCTAAGATTAAATTAGGTACAGCCATTTCCTTGCTGATTTCTAAATCGAGAGTATTCGCTTGTAAAATATCATCAAAACATTCTTTGAGTTTTTTTGCCATCTTTAACACAGCTTGAGATCGTTGAATGCCTTTTATACTACTCATTTGAACAAAAGCTTGATGTGCTTGATGTACGATGATAGAAATTGATTGTGTAGAATTTTGAGTCATAGTATTGATGTTAACGGCGAGAGGCTAACCACAAAGAGAAACACAGTAAAATCAATATTGAACCTATTATCGTACCAGAAATTAAGTTTATTCCTGAATTTAAAGCAATTAATAAAGGAGTTGACACTAAAATAAAAAAGAAAAAACTGATAATCCCCCATAAAAAATAATTTTCTTGCCAAGGTTTATTTGTCAAAATCCAACGTTTTCCATTCCATCGCCATCTTTTTTTATAAGAATAACTAGGGTTTAATTGTTCTATATATCCTTCTTTTTCCGTAACAACAAAAATGTGTTGACAGCGATCGCAACCCATAGCTTCCGTTAAAATAATAGGTAATAATATACCTTTGCGATGACAAGGGCAAGGATATTGAGAGTTTAAATCAATAGGATGGTTTAGACGCACGATTAGAAGTAAAAAACTAAATATTAATTATTATAAGCAGTTCAGACTGAACAGTTGGCAGTTAAAATTATCAATGATCAACCGTAAATGAATTATAGATGAAAAATATTTTAAGAGGATTAAACGTTTATTTAATTGGTATGATGGGATCGGGTAAAACGACAGTAGGAGAGTTATTAGCAAAAAAAATACATTATCGTTTCTTAGATACTGATGCTATTATCGAAAAAATTACCCATAAAACTATTAATCAAATTTTTGCCCAAGAAGGAGAAAGTAGTTTTCGGACACTAGAAAGTAATATTTTAAAGGAAGTTTCAGCTTATATTCGCACCGTTATCGCTACCGGAGGAGGAATAATAATGTCTCAAGATAACTGGAGTCATTTACGAGATGGTATGATTATTTGGTTAGACGTGCCAGTAGATGTATTAGTCAAAAGACTAGCGAATGATGACACTCGCCCATTATTGCATCAAGAAGATTTAACGGCAAAATTAACAGATTTACGAGAAAAAAGAGAATCATTATATCAACAAGCGGATATTATCCTTAATATTAGTGATCAAGATACTCCTGAAGATATTGTAGAAAAGTTACTCAGAGAAATTCCCTTTCATGTCAAGCCTGAATTTAACCCAGATTTGAATTAAAATACAGTTCATTAAGATAATATTATCCAAGGTTATCAATTAATTGTATTGTATAGAAGCAATGCAAGGCAAAGGGTTTAAACCCCTTGTTACCATAGCTTTGAGAAAAATAAAATGCAGTATTAATTTTACTCACTTACTTAAAAGTTGTTATGGGTGATGTTATCCAATTTAAAGCTACCCCTAATTGATGCTCAAAAGTTGGCAATCGGTAAAGATATACTAAACGTCTAGCAAGGTAGGCTAACTCACCGTTTAATGATATACCCAACCCACTTAAAGTAGCGTTACCTACCCCTAAAGCTAACATTTCCCCTAATGGTTGATATTGAAAGGTTAACAGAGGTTTTTTTTCTAAACTTGCCCATATATTCCATGCACAATAATCTGCTTGTTGAAAGGCTACTTGTGCAGTGGCAGGTAATGTTTTATTATTTTGATCATAACATTCTACTAAGTCACCAAGGGCAAAAATTTCGGGATGATTTTCGACTTGTAACTGTCGATTAATGTTGATTTTTCCTTGAGCATTTTGGGGTAATGATAACTCATTAATCATTCTTACAGGTTTTGTCCCAATTGTCCACAATACTATATCAACAGGAATGGTATCACTTTTATTTTTATAGGATAATGTGATTTCTTCTGCTTTTATTTCTTCTATATCTGTTTCTAAGTCTAACCATATTTGATGATCCCTTAGAGCTTTTTTAGCAGTTTTTTGGTTAAATTCAGGAGAATTTGAGATAATATCACTGTTTCGATCAATAATCCTAATTTTACCACGATTTCCTAAACGATTAGCTATTTTTAAGGCTAATTCTACACCGCTATAACCCCCCCCAACAATAGCAACTTTGATACTTTCTTTCTCAGAATTTTCTAATTGCCGTAATTTTTCTTTCAGTTGATAGGCATTTTCTAAAGTGCGAAACGGTATCCCATATTCTCTCGCACCTTTAACTAAATCTGTTGGTGTTGTACCACCTAAAGCTATCACAAGGCGATCATATGCTAAACTATCATGATTAGCTAAAATAACCTCTTTTTGCTCAATATTAATATTCGTCACCGTATCTTGAATATATTTAATGGGAGTAGTTGCCAATAAATCAGCATAATGAGGAGCAATTTCCCAGCTTCGCATTTCTTCCGTGATTAATTCATATAGTAAAGGAGAAAACACAAAGCGATCATTTTTATCAATAATAGTAATTTCTGGTTTTCGTCTCCAATCTAATTGTATTAATCTCAAAGCAGTATAAAGCCCACCAAATCCGCCACCAACAATGACAATTTTCTTCACGTTACTATTACTCCACCATAAACCAAAACCTTTTTCATTCTATCTTAAATGTCAAAAGAGGACTTCTTTTAGGTGAATACCTTCTGAAATATTTTTTTGTACAAAAAAATAGAGATTGATGCTTAATACATTAATAAAGGGTTTAAACCCCTTGCCTTCTCTTGCCTAAAAGATTGATCTTTACTATTAGCAATTCTACCTTTTTCAGTATTTAATTAGTTTTTTAACAAATCTTTGTAACCCATTTTTTTTTAAGTAGAACTCACCATAAAGCATATCTAGTGACCATCTTTCGGGCAGTACTCGGGCAAGATGTAAAATTTCATCGTATAAAGAACAGACTTGCTCACTAGAAAATTTTTCCCTAAACCATTTTTGGGATACTTTACTATTTACAACTTCTTTCATGGAAAGTTCTGCAAGAGAAATAATTCTTTCTTGGTTTATTTTCTCATTCCCTTGGAAAGTGACTCGCATAGAAAAATTTTCTTGAAAGAAGTAATTAAAATTATCTTCAGTTACAACTGTTGGTAAGTCATCTTCTGTATTGATAGCCATCATATGTTGACTAATAGCACAACCTTCCATAAATCCACGACCTATCCCGATATTTATTTTCGCTATTTTCAGTAAACGACTAGCATTTAATGTAAATTCTTTTAACGTTACAATTGCGTCTCTTTCATTGAGTTGAGACTTGATTTCCTGAAAAGTAGATTCACATTGCGGAAATCCTATAATAACAAGTCTAGCAGGATATCCTTGATCACGAAGAAAGTTAACTAAACGAATAGCTTTTAAAAAACTGGGTTTATATCCTTGTACTATTCTACTAATTCTAATGAGAACTAAATCATTTGGGAGAATTGATAAATCATGTTTCAACTTAGCTATTGCTTGATGATCTTGTTGAGGAATCTGAACACGATTAGGGATACAACAAACTTTTCCATAACCATCTTTTCTACGATTTAAAGCCCAATGTATATCTTTATAAGAAAAATAAATTTGAAAAGGATTATTTGGATAGTAACCTGATAATTTTCCACCCCCTGGTTTAACAAGTACAAAACCACAACCTAATTCAACACACAATGGTCTCACAATTAAGCCCGCCATTCTATCAAAAGCAATTATAACATCAGGATTATAGTTTTCTAAACATTTCTTTAGTGAATTTCTATTTATATTTGGTGTATTCACCTGAATATTGACATATTTTACAGGAGTCTGAGATTGACTTAGTGCATTTGCTGGAAAATCCCCTAGATTAACTATATTTACAAGATTAAATTTGCTCAATTCTTCAGCTATTACCATGCTGTCATAGTAATGACCGCCTAGTCCAGTATTTGAACCTGAAATAGAAGCGATAACTATAACTATATTAGACATCTCCATAAATTAAAAATTAAATCAATTCTTGTTGATAAATTATCAATTTTAACCTAATTATTCCCTGCATTGTCCTTTATTTAATTCAAATATACGATCGCCACTTTCTTCGGCATAAACTTTTTTAGCAACAAATGCGATCACTTTGTCTATTAAATTTTTTGCTAGTTTCAAACTACCGTTATGATTATTACCTATTTCCGCAATGATAAAGGTAGGCGACTTTTCGTCAATAGTAAAATCACCAATGCGGATACTATCGGATTTTAGATATGCGATCGCAACTAGGTGACGGTTTTTATCTAAAAATTGTTTGATTAAGTATTTCAATAGCTTCTCTCGCCTATTGTCTGTTACCCACCTCTTGACTCATCAAAAATTCTATATATTCAAAATCTAGCAACGAGTCTATCTCATGACTTTGTTTCTCCTCCATGACAAATAGGGAAATTTTACCCCCTAAACGGTTATTTAATTCTTTCAATACCCAAGGCTTAAAAATATAAATAGAGCCATTTTCCATATATTGAGAATTCATATCCTGTCGTCTTTGGCGGTGACAATAATCATAATTAATAGATTGGGCTTCTCCTTGTACTTTATGCCACAGAAAACGATGAGTAGGAGAAACAGATAATAAGGAGTCAGCATTTTCTTCCCTTAGTTGAATAACCGCTTGATCGATGTCTTGACCACTTCGTAAAGGGGAGGTACATTGTAAAAAGACGATTAACTCTGGTTCAATGCCCTTTTTTTCTATTTCTAACAAGCCATGAAGTAAAGCTGATTCAGAAGAAGTCGTATCATTAGCAAATTCTACGGGACGTTGGATAATTTCTGCTCCGTATTCTTTGGAGATAGAGGAAATTTGATCATTATCAGTAGTAACAAAAGTATGATCTACCTCTTTCGCCTCCAGTGAATGAAGGATAGAATGGGCAATGAGAGGTTTATCAGATAAAAGACGAATATTTTTTTGCGGAATACCTTTTGAACCACCACGGGCGGGAATAATTGTTACTATTTGTTTCATGTATAGTTACAAAAAAAATGTGCTTAATATTTACTTTGTGACCCTAAATCTCTCTAGTAAGACTCATGTCTCTATTTAATTTAGGTTATTTAATTGGGAATACGCTCCCAAGTAAAAACATTAGACTTCTTGCAGAAGTTGCGGGAAGAGCGGATTTGGGAAGAGGGAAAAGTGCATAAAATTGATCTTAAACTATCCCAATTTGATCATAGTTTTTATTTTGCACTCGTGTCTAATTATTAGCTAAGTACTCATCCAAAATTAATTGTAGAGAGGCAATGGGTTTAAACCCCTTGTTACCAAAGCTTTGCTTTAAGAAAAATAAAGGGCATCGATTAATTTTACTCACTTGCTTATTATATTTTCTGTGAGATAACTAAGACAATACATCAAGAAACCGTTTAACGTTAACCTGAGTAACATTCCATAATTTTTGCTGTTCATTTTTGATGATTTCTATGGTAGAAGATTGAGAATTTAAAATTTCTAACCCTTTTTCTACTATTTTGTCTGAAACATGATTTTCCAAAAGATCCACAGACCAATGAGATTGATTAATATCATCTAAAAACCATTGCAATTTATCATGAGAAACAAGAGACAAAATCGGAGTCTGACAACCAAATGGAATCATCTGGGCATGGCCACGCATTCCTAAAACTAAAGCAGGTGCTTTATAGGCTTCGATTATTTGTGGTGGAGATAATTTCCCAAGATTCAATACTTCAAAATTTGCATTATTCGCTTTTAAAACATCAATCATCTCAAAATCTTTATAAAAATGAGCATAGTATTTAATATTTAATCCCGTTTTCTTTGATAACTGGATAACACCATTAGCAATTTCTTTAAGCAGTTGCTCTTTTCTTTGCCCAAATCGCAATTCATCTCTATCAAATGCACAATTCAGAGCAATAAATGATTGATGATCTTTTTTTGAATCATTAAATAACTCTGGATACAAAATTGAAGTGAGAGTTGTCATACAGGGTTGAAAAATAACTTTGTGGTGAAACTCAGAAGGTAAATACTTAATAATAGCGTTAATACTACCACTATTACGAATGCCCAGATACAGAGACTTTTCTGCTAAAACCCTTAAATTATCAGTAAAGACATTATCGAATTCTTCTTGTCCTCGGAATCGATTATAACCAACAGCAAAAATACAAATAGGAACTTTAATCGCTTTTAATTGTTCGCCAGAACAAGCCCACTGCCAACCACTAATATCATTTTTATTTGTATCCCGTAGAAATAGTCCACCACCACCAATAATTAATCCCTGAGAATTATTGATTTTTTGAATGGCATCATCTGTAACTGCATAACGTACATGAACCGATGTCCAATTTATCTCTTTTCCCTTACCCACAAATAGATCTCTTAAAACCGCTGGTAATAAAATATCCCCAGCATTACTTCCCTTGCCAGTAAAAGCTGCCACATGAGCAAGTTGATAATAATTTCCCGAATTGGGAAGTATGGTTTTTGGCTCCCAATATTTTGGATCTTGAGGATCTCCAAACACCATGTTTTTAACCTGATTTTTCAGTCCTTTTGGAATCAAACTTTTAGTGAGGGAGTAAATTTTTTTCATAGTCAGTTTTTTCATAATTTAGATAAGTTTACTGCCAATAGTTCTCCAAAAATTAGGGTAGTCATCCGTTTAAAGCTACTAGAATGATCGAGCAATTCTTGGTAAGTACCTTCATTTATAACTTGTCCTTGACTTCATTCAAAAATGCGATCGCACTTTTCGACAGTAGTCAATTAACCTTAATTTAACAGTTATAATCTGTCAACTAAAATTTTTATTGATTATAAAAACAAGACTATTTTAAAGTTGATCGCCAAAAGTGCGACTTTATCTCTATTTTAAAAACTAAATTTTGGTGCTGAAGCTAAAAGAGTTTTTGTATAATGATGTTGAGGGTGATTAAATACCGTCTCAGTTTCTCCTAATTCTACTATTTTACCTCCATTCATGATAGCTATTCGATCGCATAAAAATCTAGCTACTGATAAGTCATGAGTAATGAATAAATAAGTTAAATTAAACTCTTTTTTTAACTCTAATATTAAGTCTAATACTTGGGCTTGTATCGTTGCATCTAACATACTTACCGGTTCATCACAAATTACTAATTTTGGGTTAGTTATTAATGCCCGTGCGATGGCAACTCTTTGTTGTTGTCCTCCTGAAAGTTCCTTCGGATAACGATTATAGTATTCTTGGGGGTTTAATCCCACTCGGTTTAACATTGCTTCTACTCGTTGCTGATTCTCTTGATTATTACCTAATTCATGGATTAACAAAGGCTCAATTATAGATTCTCCTACCGTCATCATGGGGTTAAGACAAGCGTGTGGATCTTGAAATATCATCTGTATCTCCTTTCGTAAAGCCCTAATTTCTCTTTCAGCTAAAGTAGTTAAATCTTGATTGTCAAAATTAACCTCCCCACTGGTAGCCCTAATTAGTTGTAAAATTGTCCTAGATAAAGTGCTTTTTCCACACCCAGATTCCCCAACTAAACCTAAAATTTCTCCAGCCCATATTTCCAAATTAAGATCATCTACTGCTTTAATTATTTGACTTTTTTTTCCTAATATTTGTTCAATAAAATTTGTCTCTAAACTATAGTATTGTTTAAGATTTTTTAAAGATAATAAAGGTATTTTTTCTTGAGTTTTATTATGACTTTCTTCTATTACTACTTCTGATGATTTATGAAGGTGAAATGCCGCCGCTAATAAAGATTTTGTATATTTATGATTCGGTGAATACATCACTTCTTCGACTTTTCCTATTTCTACCATCTTTCCTTGATACATTACACCAATGCGATCGCAATATTTCCCCACCATCGCCAAATCATGAGAAATTAACAATAAAGCCATATCACGATCTCGACACAAAGCAGTTAACTCATCTAAAATTTCAGAAGCAATGGTAACATCAAGGCTAGTAGTAGGTTCGTCAGCAACGATCAACTTAGGTTCAAGTAATAACGCCAAGGCGATGGCAACTCTTTGACGCATACCGCCACTAAATTCATGGGGATATTGATTAAATCTATCAGGAGAAATTTTGACGGTGGCAAGAGTAGATAAGGCTTTTTCCTTCGCTTCCTTTGTTGATAATTGGGGTTGATGTGCCTTCAAAGTTTCGATACAATGATCCCCTATCGTCATTAAAGGATTTAATCTTGTCATGGGATCTTGAAATACTAAAGCTACAGCCTCTCCTCTAAATTGACGCAAGGCTTGATTATCATAAGTAAAAATCCCCTTACCTTGAAAATTTGCTACCCCTTCAACCTTACTTTTTTCTGGTAATAATCTGATGATAGCCCTTCCTAAAGTGGACTTTCCGCAACCTGATTCTCCAACTAAACCTAAAACTTCGCCATAATTCAAATCAAAAGAAACATTATTGACTACCCAAATTATTACATTTTCATCGTTATTAGTTGCATCATAGGCAACTTGAAGATTCTTGATTTCTAATAGAGGTGAGTTCATCATAAATAATTAACAGCAAGGAATTATTGAAAATAAAATATAAATTGTAACTAAAAAGAATCAAAAATGAGTAATAGCCAACAGATAAGAGTTTCAAGGGATAAGGAATAAATCCCTTATTAGTAGCTTTTTTTGAATATTAAATAAATGGCACTGTTTCGCCCTTATGGTTAATTCTTAATGATTTTTTTTACCCAGTCGTTAAGGTTATAGGTGTTGAGGCGATAAGTAAGAGGATTTGCCACTAAATAGGCACTACTTTCAAATAATATATCTATTTCGATTAAGCCATTTTCTTTTAAGGTTTTTCCTGTCGATACTAAATCAACGATCGCCTCTGACATTCCAGTAATCGGGCCTAATTCAACAGATCCGTATAAAGGTACTATTTCTACTGGTAAATCCAGTGATCGAAAATAATCTTTAGCACAGTTAACGAATTTAGAAGCGACAATACCATGGGCAGGTAGATCAACAGAACTACGATAAGAACTGTTTTTAGGTACAGCTACTGACATTCGGCAATAACCAAAACCTAAATTAGCAATATTAGCAACGTTGGCTTTTTTCTCTTTTAATACATCATAACCAACAATACCTAAATGAGCTTGACCATATTCTACATATACGGGGACATCTTGTGCCCTAACTAACAAGGCTTTGGCTAATCCTTGAGGATCTTCTATTTGTAGTTGACGGTTACTCCCAGAAAGAAATAAACTAAAATCAAGTCCTACTTGCTGACAAAGTTCGATGCTTTCTTTTAAAAGTGCGCCTTTAGGTAGTGCGATGGTTAACATAAATTATCGATATTTTTACAGTTCTAGAAGAATGAGGAGTCAAGGGTAGATCAAGGGAAGCAAGATTAGAGAAGTAGAAGCAGAAAAAGACTTAGGAGAAAGTTTAGCAAGGATTCTGACTCAAGAGGGTTATGAAGTGCAATTATGCTATGACGGTGATCAGGGTCTAACTTTAACCTTAACAGAAAATTATCATTTATTGATTCTTGATTGGATGTTACCCCATAAAAGTGGCTTGGAAATTTGTCAAAGTTTGCGATCGCATCCCAATCAATCCATAGCGACAACTCCCGTATTATTTTTAACGGCAAAAGATACTTTAGATGATCGAGTAATGGGTTTAGATGCGGGTGCCGATGACTATTTAATCAAACCTTTTGAGTTGAGAGAATTATTAGCAAGAGTTAGAGCATTACTAAGACGATTATCTGTCAATATTGAGCCGAAAAATCAAGTAAATAGCGGTAAGTTACAAGTAGCCGACTTAGAAATCCAAATCGAGAATCAAATAGCTTATCGTAACGGCAGACTAATTAAATTATCAGAAAAAGAAGTTAAATTATTAGAATTTTTTAGCCTTCATATCAATCAGTTAGTAACTCAAGAGCAAATTTTCGAGTATCTTTGGAGTGACGAAGCACCTAGTAGTAATGTGGTGGCTGCGATGATAAAATTGTTACGGCGTAAAATTGAGAAGGAAAATGAACCAACATTAATTCATACAGTTTACGGTAAAGGTTATTATTTAAGTGAACTATAAAATTATTAAAGCTACCCCTACAAATTCCTCATTCCTTATTCCTGATTAAAACTTCTCGCCAATACCAAAATGAATACGACTATCACCGTCATTATTAATAGCATAATCAATACGGATCGGCCCTACTGGAGATTGAACTCTAACCCCTAAACCATAACCATAACCATCACCTTTTAAACCTCGAACTTCTGCCGGTTTACCTATAACTGCACCCTGAGAGCCTAAAGTCGTGCCATAATCAAAGAATAAAGTACCTCCTAAAAAAGAAACAATGGGAAAACGATATTCTGCTGTTGCTTGGAAAAATGATCGCCCGTTACCTAAATCTCCTTCTCCATAACCTCGAACCGAGTTACTACCACCAATAACAAAGGCTTCGTAGGGGGGTAAATCACCTAAAACAGTTCCTCCTTGAACATTAAATGCTAAAGTTTGAGGACCTTCCATAAAATCAAAATTAAGTAATTTTAACGGTAAATAATAACTATAATTAGCACGAATACGGTTATATAAAATAGACGTAAAAGGAAGAGTCTGTTCCATACCTATCAAAAATAAACTACCATTAGTCGGGCGTAAACCATTATCACGGGTATCTTTAGAAACATTGAATCGAAAAGTAATTAAATCATCAACACCACTATTATTAAAAGCTAATCTTTGATGGCCAAATTGTTGGGCAGAACGAGGCGAAATATCTCCATCAGCATCTTGTACTTCGATATTTTGATATTGTAAACCAGCACCAATAATCCAATCCGCCCTCGAAAAAACATCTTTAGCAATAGGGCGAGAAAAATTAACCCCCATTCCCGTACGCACTACTCTAGGACTATCATTATTTATTTCCGTACGAATAGTTTCAGTATCAGTACCATCAAAAACTAGAGAAATTGATCTTCTGCGGAAAATATTAGCAGTATAGGATGTACGATAAGGATCTCCTCCAATCCAAGGATCTTGAAAACTCAAATCAAATAATAATTCTCGTTCTCCTAACTGAAATTCTAACCCGGCAGTTTGATTATTACCTCCTAAATTTTTTTCTTGATAACTAATCGTACCAAATAAACCACTACTAGAACTAATACCTGCACCTGCTGCTAACGATCCTGTATTCGTAGGTACTATATCAACGTTCATTATTACTTCTGAAGGATCTTCTGCTGGACTAAATGACAGTTTGACATCTTCAAAAATACCTAAACCAAATACTCTTTGTAAATCTTGTTGTGCTGTACGACGATTAAATACATCACCGGGTTTAAGTTGCATTTCTCTGGTGACAATGAAATCTCTGGTTCTACTTTGGATTGCTTCTTCTTCACTATTAAAAAATCTGACTTTTATATTTTCTAATCGTCCTTCCGCAATAACCAAAGTAACTACACCATCGCTACTGATTTTGGGTGCACCTACCACCTGAGCTAAATCATAACCATTATCGGTGTACCATTTATTAATTTCGGTAACTCCTTGTTGTAAATCTCTGAGGTTGAGAATTTTACCGTATTGATCTGTAAATGCTTTGTTGATGACTTCCGGTGGCATAAGGGAAGTTTTCCCTTCGGTTTTTTCTGGAAGAGTTTTAATTTCTACTTTTTGTAACACTGGGTTAGGCTGTACCTCATAAGTAATTTTTACTCCATACTGAGTATCTTCAGGGGTAACTTTAACATTACTAAAATAGCCCGTTGCATAAATAGCGTTAATATCTTCTTGTAATCTCGATCGAGTGGTGGTACGTCCTGCGTTAGATCTAATAGTATTAAAAACTAGATCTTTTAATTCTCCTTCTACACCAATAACAGATACTTCGGATACTAATACTCTTGGCTCATCCGCAGGAGGTTGAGACTGCGTATTTGGTGGTGGTGGGGGGTTAGTTTCAGGAGTGGAATTAGTTTCAGGAGTGGGGTTAGTTTCAGGAGTGGGGTTAGTTTCAGGAGTGGGGTTAGTTTCAGGTGTCGGATTGGTTGCTTGTGCAATTAAATTTGGAGATAATTCTTCTTTTTTTTCTTGAGTCAAAGATTCAACAACCACAATAGAAGGGGAAATATTTTCTAATTCTTCAGCCGATTTTTCTTGTGTTAACGAATCCACTACAATGGGAGTAGAGCTAGTCAAGGTATTTGAGGATGCCATTACCTTAAAAGGAAATGTTAAACCAATAGTTGATAAAAGAGTGAGAATTAAAGTTTTTTGCTGTAAAGATTTATATTTAACCTTAGGGAAATCAATTTGATGATTTAATTGTTGGTTCTCTTTTTGATCAGAAAAAGCTAATTTTAGATCTGATGTACTCAGATTAGTCGTCAAAGAACAATCTTGAATTTTTTTGTTTTTCACTGCCACACACCAAAATTTAATTGTAATAATTGTTTTTAAATATACTAGGTATTCCCTAGTTTTTCAATGAGAGTTAAAACTCTTTTTTGTACTTGTTGATATGCTGATTCCACTTTTCCTAAATCCCGGCGAAAACGATCTTTATCCAAGACTCTTTTTTCGGTATCTTGTTCCAAAGAATCCCATAAACGACAAGTATCAGGACTAATTTCATCAGCTAACAACAAATTACCATTAATATCTTTTCCAAATTCTAGTTTAAAATCCACTAAAATAATCTCACAATTAGCAAAAAAATCTCTTAGATATTGATTAACTTTTAGTGCTTTATTTTTTAATTCTTCGATTTCTTCACTAGTTGCTATGTTTAATATTTTTAGCCGATCTTCTGTCAAAAGGGGATCACCTAAATCATCATTTTTAAGGTAAAATTCCACCAAAGGAAAAGGTAATGTTAAGCCTTCTTCTAAACCTGTTTGTTTACACAAACTTCCAGCAGCAATATTCCTTACTACAACTTCTAAGGGGATAATTTTTACTGCTTTAACCAACATTTCTCGTTCTGACGTTTGTGACAAAAAATGAGTTTCAATGCCCTTATCAGCTAATAATTTAAGCAATGCAGAAGAAATTGTACAGTTGATCTCCCCTTTTCCCTTGATTGTCCCTTTTTTAAGGGCATTAAATGCTGTAGCGTCATCTTTAAAATAAGTTAAGTATTCTTGGTCATACTCTGGGGTATAGACATTTTTTGCTTTACCCTCGTACAGTTTTTGAGGTGTTGACATAGTCACAAATCATTAAATAGAAAAAGATTTAGATAACACCATAACATAAAAGAAGACGGGGAGGAGGAGACTATAGCAATCCTATTTGATTTATGGCATTTCCGTTGGGAAAAATTTAGAATTTAGAATTTAGAATTTAGAATTAGGAAACTTACCCATTGCCCATTGCCCGAATAATTTAGAAATGACTTGAGTTTGAGAGTTATTAATATTTAATTTACCACAACCTATTTAGGACTGCTATAGCAGAGGAGGAAACTTTTTCATTGTTATAGTTGTTTAATTTAAGAATGAAACAATTTAATAATATTAAAATTCCTCGACAACAGCTACTGGGAGGTTGCAACCCACCCTACAAAATTTATTTAATTGTCTCAACGTTAATTAAAATCACTATGAATTTAAATTAAAACCTCAAAAGCAATACCTTCTTCAATAAAGTTAGGATAATTGGCAATGATATTTTGTCTTTCGGCTTCGCCGACAAAAATATAAACCCCTGGTATATCTTTATTTTGGAAACGGTAAAAATCAACGCCTTTTCCGGCATTGCCATCATAAACATAAAATGCTATTCCTTCTTCGACGAAATTAGGATAATTAGTGCGAATATTAATACTTTCTTCTTCTCCCGCATAAAGATAAGTTCCTAGTTTTTCTTTATTTTGAAAACGATTCATTACTATTAAATCATCATCTGGATTCATTCCAACTTTAAAGGCTTCACCTTCTTCGATAAAATTAGGATAATTGACAATAATATTTTGTCTTTCTTCTTCACCGACAAAAAGATAAACTCCCCGTATATCTCTATTTTGAAAACGATAAATCGGAATATTTACTAAAGGTGTTTGTGGCAAATTTTCGACTAAAACAGACTGATCACTAAATTGAATTTGCTCTATATTAATCAAAGTATCACCATTATTAGCAACCTGTAAAATTCCATGTTTTAAAGTGAAATCAAAATCTTTTAATTCTCTGTCATATATTACGGTGTCAAATCCTTCTCCACCATCAATTTGATTTTTTCCTTCGACGGTAACACTACCAAAAATTTCGTCATTTCCTCCTCCAGCATTTATGATATTGTTACCATTACCTGCATGAATGTTGTCATTACCACTACCAGTGTTGATGTTATCATTATTATTACCACCACTTATAGTAACGTCATTAGTAACATCTCCAAAGTAAAAAATACCGTAATCATTACCTAAGTTTTCCTGTGTAATAAAATCATCAGCAGTTAAAACATTAGTAGCAATACCATTTAGACGAGCGATAATTTGACCATTAACACTAATATAATCATCAAAGAGAACTAAATTATTAAATGTTAATCCATGACTTAAAGCAATTAAATCAACACCATCGGTAAAGTCAGAGATAGTCTCGATACCTTTTCCTTCACCAATAAAGAAAATATCACTTCCTTCCCCTCCTGTCAGGGAGTCATTTTCTAAATCTCCTGAAAGAAAATCATTACCTTGTTGCCCGTTTAAAATATCATTATCATTTCCACCGTAAATAATATCATCACCATCATCACCATTAATTAAGTCATAACCTTGATTTCCGAAAAGTACATCATTCTTTCTCCCACCGTTAACTACGTCATTACCATTACCACCATAAATAATATCATTACCACTTCCACCGCTAACTACGTCATCTCCTTGATTGCCAAAAATCCAATCATCACCATATTTACCATTGATAGAATTATTACCTACATCTCCCGACAGTATATCATTGCCTTGTTGTCCATTAATGGTAGTATTAAGTTCTTCGTCTCCTAACTCACTAATATTAGGTTGCTGAAAATCAAAGACATACAGATTATTAATGATATTGTTATAAGTATAAACTTCTTTCCTCTCAATAATACCAGCACTTTCACGCAAAACTAGAGTTAGATTTTCTTTCTCGTCATAAGTATAGTTGATAATATAACTGGCAATACTGTCATTATTAGAATTAAAAACCGTCTTAATTAAATTTCCATTATCATCATAAGTATAAGTTACAATACTACCATTTGAAGTTAATGTATTAATTAAATTGCGATGATTGTCATAAATCAAAGTAGAATAATCATTAACTTTATCTCTTCCTTCATAGTAAATTGTTTCTTCTTCCAGTGTAAGAGTTCCATTATTTTCATAGATAGAAGTGGTAAGATAAGATTTTATCCCTACTGCACTATAATAATAACCAGATACTTCCGAATTACGAACTTTTTTAGTTAAATATCCGTTATCATCAAAAGTATAACTATAAATATGTTCTTTACTATCTCCTCCTTTAGCATGAGAAATACCTTGCGACTCATTGATGAGATTTCCATTTTCGTCATAGGTATAAGTATAATTTGAGGTTGACTCCATCAAATAAGTGATAGGATGATCTCGATCTTGAAAATATTTGATTAAATTTCCATTTTCATTAAAAGTATAGTTGTAAGTATAGGTAATGAGATAACTTTCAAAGCGACTATCCTTAGGAAATTTGTCATTTTCTACACGAATAAATTGAGTTAAATAACCTGAATCATTATAGAGATAACTATAAGTATGAATAGAAACTGACACTAAATTATTATCAGGATCATACTTTTTAACAATGACCTCTTTTAATTTATCATCATTATAGTAGGTATAATCCCAACTGGTATAATGACGGGCAGGATATAATAAACTTTCGGAAATGAGTTCAATAGGATTTCCATACTGATCATAAGTATAAGTTTCAATATAACTTTCTTTTCCATCTTTGTTTAAAAAGTTATCGTAACTAATGATTTGAGAGTTAAGAAGCATATATAATATATAAATATAGTATAAATATTAAGATCAGAAATTTTCACATTAAACACTTTTATAAGATAGTCAATGGTGACATTGCTGAAAAAAGGGATAAAACTCACAAAAAGTAAGTAAATAGTTTCAACCTTTTTTGTTATATGAATGTTTTTGGTAGTGTTTTGTCGATTTTAAATTAAGCAACGGAAAACTTTAATTATGGAAAATTGTCTGATGTTTTAAAGTCTTTGTTTTCATCCTAACTTTGAAATATGTTTCACCGTCATTATTCAAAATGTAACTTAATATAATCTTCAAGTTTAGGATAATTTTCCTGATTACTTATTATTTAAAATGAGGCTCTACCATAAAGATAGGTTAAATATTTAAGATGTTCACTAATATCATCCGTTAAAACATCTTCTTCATAACGCCAACTCCAATTATCTTCGATAGTGCCAGGTGTGTTCATTTTTGAGTCTGAACCTAATCCTAACAG